>NZ_JBMERD010000004.1:0-232092 GCF_048820935.1 Orrella sp. 11846 | reverse complement strand
TTAGCGATGTCGGACAAAGGGATCTGAATCTGAAGATCTAAAGGATCTCGATATAAAACACGACGACTTGGAGGCTGCAACAAACTTGCATCAACCGGTTGGATGTTCGCATTATTCGAAATGCGTGCAAGCCTCTCGAGGCTCTTTTGATCGAATTGAGTCATGGCTAATTGACGGCAAAGTCAGCATTTTATTCCAGCATAAAACTGTCGCTTAAAAACTTTTAATCACAAAACGTTCATTCTTAAAAAAACTACGGCATTTTGAATATGTTGACGTAGTGTCGTAGTTATGCTTAGATACGTTTATATCTATGTGAATGCTTAATTCGCATAGCAAATATAAATGGAGACTACTCAATGCCAAACAGCGTTTCATTTGCTTGGCCTGGTGACTGCATCGCTGGATCAAGTGCTGTACAGACTGCGGGTGCCTTGTTACACAAAAACGCAAAAGTGCTCGTAGTGACGGACTCAAATGTCTGGCCTATTGCCAAAGAAACCGTCGAACAAATTTTGAGTGTATCGGGCGCAAAAATTGCCGCAACTTTTGATCAAATCCAAGCCAATCCGGATTTAGAAATCACAAGAAAAATTGAAAAAATCGCGCAAGAAATTGCTTGCGATGTCATCATTGCTGTGGGCGGCGGTAGCGTAATCGATGCTGCCAAGCTTGCTCATGCTTCTATGATCAGCGATAAAAACTGCGAGACACTGTTATTAGAAGGGTGCACAACAACCGACACGCCCAGTCAATCAAATGATCCTAGGTTTATCGCTATTCCAACGACCTCAGGCACCGGTAGCGAAAGCAGTACGGGTGCTTTAATCAAGGATGATTCCGGCCGAAAACTGATGTTTAGAAGCCGTCGTTCCAGACCAAGTGTCGTGGTGTTGCTTCCGCAACTAACCCTTGAAGTTCCCCAAAGCGTGACCGCAGCCACTGGTTTGGATGCAATCTTGCACGCTTTTGGCGCCTTAGTAAACAATGATGCTGCATTACCTGGTGATGCAATTGCTGCACAAGCGTTACGCATGGGCTTTGAAGCCTACCCAGACGTTTTAAAACACCCCGAAAGTTTGTCAGCTCGCACCCAAATGATGTGGGCAAGCTACTTGGCAGGCGTTGCCATTGGCATCAAAAAAGTCGATGGCGTCCATGGCCTTTGCACCCCTCTAGAAGGTTACTGCAAACTTCCACACGCAGGTGTTTTAACTGTCATTTTCAGGACTGTCACACAATACTCTCTTGAAGAAGCCACACCACAATATGCACGTGCAGCAAGGCTCTGCGGCCTATCGAATCACGAAACATCTGATCGAGAAGCTGCTCATCTTTTATTAGAAAAAATCGAGCAAATGATTAAGCTTTCTGGCTTACCTATCGAGTTAAAGCACAGCGACCTTGATCATGAAAAATTACAAAAAGCACTCGATCAAACTGACAACAACAAGAAAGAGGCCTGCGAAAATTTCTACACAGATCTCGCCCAACACGCCCTGAAAAGCATTTCAACGAAACTAAATCCTCGTCCATTGACTGCAGAAAGCATTGCGGCAATTTACAAAAAAGTGCTGCCCCAAAGCCTTCTAACAAACCAATGACCCGAAAGTATGTGAGACACACCAATGAACTATATTCAAACTCAACCCTACTCAATGCTAATTAACGGTCAGTGGAAAGCTGGCTCAGATGAAAGCACGTTTAGCGTGCTCAATCCTGCAACGCAGACTGAATTAGCAACTGTCTATAGCGCAACCGAACAGGATGTCGATGCGGCCGTCATGGCAGCTCATCAGGCTTATATCACTCACTGGAAAAACACAACACCCAAAGAGCGTGCCAAATGCCTACGTAAGCTCGGCGAACTCTTTGAGCAATATATCGAAAAGCTTGCGTGGATCGAGACACTCAATGTGGGTAAACCCATTACACATTCTCGTGCATCTCTCAAAGCGATGCCGGACAATCTAGATTATTTTGCAGGAATAATTCCTGCCGTTCGTGGAGAAACAATTCCCGTATCTACGAAAAACGTCATCAACATGACCATAAGGGAATCACTCGGTGTATGCGTTTTGATCATGCCATGGAATTACCCCATGACGCTCACCATCAACAAACTTGCACCTGCACTAGCCGCAGGTAATACGGTTGTTATCAAACCTTCTGAAGTCACGCCCTTGTCGACTGTCGTTTTAGCAGAGCTTTTTGAAGAGGCTGGGTTTCCGCCCGGCGTTATTAATGTCGTCAATGGAAGTGGAGCGCAAGTTGGCGATGCTCTCGTTAGACACCCTTATGTCGCTCGGGTCTCGTTCACCGGCGGAACAAAAACAGGTAGTTATATTCAAGCAGCTGCTGCCGAACAAATCAAACCAGTCACGCTTGAACTTGGTGGTAAATCTCCTCTAATTGTATTTGAAGATGGCGACATTGACGCAGCAGTCGAAGTGGCAGCTGGCGATTTAATTAAAAACTCTGGACAGGTCTGCATCGCATGCACTCGCCTCTTGTTGCAAGATTCCATTCAAGAAGAGTTTGTCGAAAAACTTCAACAACGGATGAGTCGTGTATTGATTGGGGACCCCACACTCGAAGCGACTGAAATGGGCCCCCTCGTCAATGCCACTCAATACGAGAAAGTGCTTGGATTTATTGAGCGTGCCCAGAGCGAAGGGGCTACGCCACTTCAATGCAGTAGCGAAATTAAACCTGAAATACCTGGGAAAGGCTTTTTCGTATCACCAACGCTCATGTTGAATTCTCGCACCGACATGGAAAGCGTCAGAGATGAGATTTTCGGTCCAGTTCAATCTGTTCTAAGTTTTGCGGACGAAAAAGAAACTATTGAAATTGCAAATGACACTCGCTATGGCCTTGCAGCAGTCATGTTTACGCGAGATGGTGGGCGTGCTTTGCGTATTGCTAGTGAACTTCAAACAGGCAGCGTGGCTATCAACACTGGTCTAAGAACCTCCGTGGATGCGCCGTTTGGTGGATACAAGCAATCTGGTATCGGTAAAGAGCGCGGTCTGGAGGCAATTTATGAGAACACGCAGTTAAAAAACATCAAATACAACTTAACGCTCTAACACAGCATTCAAAAACTCAATAAGGAATCGTAACAACATGGAATTAGGCATAGAGAATAAAGTTGCGTTAATCACCGGTGGTGCAGGCGCAATCGGTCAAAGCATTGCTGAGAAACTGTCACAAGAAGGCGTCAAAATAGTGCTTCTAGACTTGTCGCAAGAAGCCATTGATCTAACAACACAGTCACTCAAAAGCAAAGGCGCCGATGTCATCGGTCTTTGTGCAGACGTAACGAATCAAAATCAAATTATTGAATCCATTGAATATGTAAATCAGCACTGGGGTGGTGTCGACATCCTTGTGAATAACGCAGGATTCTCTAGAGACTCCTACTTAACAAGAATGCCGGAAGAAAACTGGAAAATAGTACTAGATGTCATTATTCAAGGCACCTATCACTGCTCCAGAGCCGTTTTGCCCGGCATGATGGAAAAAAAGTTTGGCCGCATCGTCAACATTACATCTAGAGCCTACATGGGCAATCCGGGGCAAACCAATTATTCGACCGCTAAAGCCGGGCTACTCGGATTCACGCGCTCACTCGCAATGGAATCAGGCAAATTTGGCATCACAGTTAACGCTGTGGCACCGGGACTCATCGCAACCCCAAGACTGAAAAGCAGAGAGGACTACCCTGCTCTAGAAGCACGTGCTTTGAAAAACACGCCGGTCGGTCGTATTGGAGAACCAGAAGACGTTGCAGATGCTGTCGTCTTTCTGTGTTCTAAGCGGGCTGGTTTTATTTCTGGTGAAGTGATTCACGTCAGCGGTGGAAGAGGTTAATCACAAGTGGGTATCGACGTAGCACCTCTTTAGCAGCTACCCATAAATCAATTTGAAATAACAAAAAACAGAATAACTGTTTAATTTTTCTTTTAACTAGAGGAATAAGGTATTGAGATGAAGAAAACTGTTAGTTTAAATCACATTTTGCGGTGCCTAGGCAGTCTTAGTTTAGTTGTAGGTTTAGGTAGTGCTCCAATCGTCGCCAATGCAGCAGATCAGTGTAAGGACGTCAAATGGCGTGCACAACACTATGTGCCAACAGCCAGTAGCTCTTGGGATGGTGATTTAATCAAGATTCGAGACATGATTGAAAAGCGCACAGAAGGACGCGTCAAAATCGAACCCTTCCCAGCAGGAGCACTATTTAGTGCAAACCAAATTTTTGATGCAGTCAGTCGCAATGTCATCGAAATGGGCCAGGTTGTCTATGACTACGTCCAAAGCCAGTTGTCTAGTGCTGTCATTTTGCCAGCGCTGCCCTTCACTTGGAAAGACACCTGGGAAGCACAGTATTTCTACAAATACATGGGGTATGAAGACCTCATTGCTGAAGAAGCCGCGAAAAAAGGTGTCTTCTGGATTACAAACAAACTATATCCAGCCGAGTTGGTATCAACCAAACCTATTGAAAGCTTGGCAGACTTCGAAAGCCTAAAAGTGAGGTCTTCCGGCAACTTAGAACAATTCCTCACAAAAACGGGCGCTTCTGCAACTTACGTCCCGGGCAATGAAATTTATATGGCACTCTCGAGTGGCGTAGTGGATGCCGCACACTGGGGTGCTGCACAAGGCGCACTGACCAACAAGCTCTATGAGTCTGCAAAATACCATTACACCCCCACTTTGAGTATCTCTGCTGACGCAACCATCATTAATCAGAAAGCACTCGATAGCTTGTGTGCACAAGACCGTGAAGCGATCAAGGCGTATCTGGAAGAGCACTTCTGGGCAAGAACAAACCAATACATTTATCTGGAAAGACTCGCACTCGGTCAAGGACAATCTGAATATGACGTTCAGCTGCGGACATTTCCGGATGATGTGGTTAAACGCATGAATGAGGTCGCTAAAGAAATGCGTGATGAAGCCGCAAAACAAAACCCAATCTCAGCTAAAGCAGCTGATTTAGTTGATGAAATGCACAAAAAACTCAATTACTGATCGATCAGTTGAGTCGGGCTTCTTCAATTCTGATGAGCTCGGCTCAATTCTCACATACGGCAGGCTTTGGTTATGCAGCTTTTATATAAGTTGATACGCGGCACCACTCGATTGAACGAAGTGATAGGTCGCTGGATGTCTTATTTGATCTTTCTGATTACAGCAGCCATGTTGCTGGGCGTACTCTTTCGCTACGTCTTCAATCTACCTTTGGCATGGTCTACAGAACTGACACAGTTACTATTTGGGTTATACGCAGTCATGTCAGGCGGCTATGTACTGGCGCATAAACAACATGTCAATGTCGATTTGTTTTATTCAGGATTATCCCGTCGAGCACAAGCGATTTTGGATGTAATGACATCGGTGCTTTTTTTCTTATTTATCGGCGTCCTATTGTACTTCACAACATCCATGGCATTCGATTCTATTGCGCTTATGGAAACCTCTAATTCCGCCTGGAATCCTCCAATTTACCCATTCAAAGTTGCAATTCCAATTGCTATCTTTCTAGTCCTTCTACAGGGTATTGTAAAGCTCATTGAAGATCTTGCCATTGCGTTTGGCATGCCTGACCAAGCGTTTAGTGTGATTAAGGTGGAGGACTTATGAGCACCGAAATATTGACACTCTTATTTTTCGGATCCCTAATCCTCTTTCTGGTTCTAGGCTTGCCTCTGGCCTTTGTGCTTGGTGGCGTCTCAACGCTCTTTTTGATGTTCACCTGGGGTCCACAGTCATTTTTCATGGTTGCAGCCAAAGTGTGGAGCACCATGGAAAGCTTCACTCTAGTTGCCATCCCTCTTTTCGTTTTTATGGCGATGGTGCTTGAACGAACTGGAGTCGCTAGAGCGCTGTATCACATGATGTATTTATGGTGGGGTGGCGTACGAGGTGGACTTGCGATTGGTACCGTCTTTATTTGTGCCATTTTTGCTGCGATGGTGGGGATCAGCGGTGCAGCTGTTGTTGCCATGGGAACGATCGCCTTACCTACGATGCTAGAGCGCGGTTACAACAAGCGGATGGTACTCGGATGTATCAATATGGGCGGTGGCTTAGGGATTCTGATTCCACCCAGTGTTTTGATGATTTTGTACTCTCTTGTCACTGGCGTTTCAGTTGGACAAATGTTCGCAGCTGGCGTTCTACCTGGAATTCTTTTAGTTGGCTTAGTATCGCTCTATATTCTAATTCGTTGTTTAATTCAACCCGAAATGGCACCCGCTCTCCCTAAAGAAGAACGGGCGACTTGGGCTGAAAAAATTCGGGCATTACGCGCTGTCATTTTGCCAGCACTCATCGTTCTGATGGTTTTGGGCTCGATTGCAGCAGGTGCTGCAACACCAACTGAAGCGGCTGCTATCGGTGTTTTAGGTGCATTAATTTCCGCCATCGTGCATAAACAATTTTCTTGGAAATTTATGCGTGAAGCCAGCGTAAAAACTTTTGCGCTGACCGGTATGATCATGTGGATTTTGTTTGCTGCTCACGCTTTTAGCGCGGCTTATCAAAGCATGGGCGCACAAAGCATGATTCAGGATTTAATGATGTCTATCCCTGGTGGTAAGTGGGCCATTCTCATCGTCATGCAAGCTATTTTATTCTTGCTGGGAATGGTCTTAGATCCTGTTGGCATTATGCTCATTACGCTTCCCGTGTTCATGCCAATGATTATGGAGATGGGATTCAATCCAGTTTGGTTTGGCATCCTTTTTGTCATGAATATGGAACTGGGCTATATGACACCACCCTTCGGGTTCAACCTGTTTTATCTAAAAGGTGTTGTGCCGGCGTCAGTCAGCATGCGTGACATCTATATCTCTGTAATACCTTACGTCTTGGTCGGAATTCTAGGGATTGCAATTATTATGATGTTCCCTGAAATTGCATTATGGCTTCCCAAACTATTATTTTCTCGGTAATTTCAAAACCAATCTCAGTGCAACCTGAACACGCCATGACACATGGCTTATAACGTAGTTTTAAATACTCTCTGCGTGCCAAACAAACTGATTTCAATACTTTCAAACTCAGAATACAGGGCACACAGAGAGGCAAGGTCAACAGACACGTAAAATATATTTAAATCACTGGTTTTTGAATTTCATCATTCCATATTTACACACAAATCCAGTGACCCATAAAAATTGACCACCACTTTGCAGCGATACACATAATGAGTCAAAAACAAAACAGCGGGGTTCATTCAACCGATCGACATTTTGTCTCTGCGCTTGCTAGGGGACTCAAGATTCTTCAATGTTATGACCGTCATCACAACTCACTGAGTATGGCTGATCTTGTTGCCCAAACTGGATTACCACAACCCACTGTCTGGCGCCTTTGTTACACCCTACAAAAACTCGGTTATCTAAAGACAGATCCGACAACCAATCAATTGCATCTTGGCCCCGCCGCCATGATGTTCGGTGCAGCAACGCTGAGCACCCGTCAAACTGTGGATATGGCTCGACCGCTTATACAAAACATGGCCGACAAATATCATTGCGCAGTCGCCATTGGTGAGCACCACACAGACTACATGGTTTATATGTTGCGTTGCCAAGGAGATTCTCCACTTTTAATGAATCTGCATATTGGTTCGGCCATTCCCCTTTACGAAAGTGCCATTGGCCATGCCTACATCGCGTCCGCTTCACCCGAAGAGCAACAAAGCTTTTTAAACAAAGCCCGTGAAATTAGTGACTCTGTTCACGACCAGATATTGAATGCAATTCAAAGTTATCAACAAAAAGGCTATGTCACGCTCTATCGACCTCAACACCACATCAATACGATTGCCACCACTTTTTCACTTGATGACGGCAGACGATATGCCATTAACTGCGGTGGACCAGCCGCGCTACTGACGGAATCAATGATTGAAGATCAAGTCGCTGCAGATCTTGTCAAGCTATCGAAAGGCCTTAAACCTTTGTTCTTATTTGGACAACGCTCAGTATGAAAACTCGAATTACTCAACTTTTTGATATTGAACACCCGATTCTGCTCGGTGGCATGATGTGGCTCTCAAATGCCGATTTGGTTGCTGCCGTTGTGAACGCGGGTGCAATGGGATTCATAACCGCTCGATCTAGCGCAGATCCAGAAGCTTTTAGAGATGAATTACAAAAGTGTTTAGCGCTGACCAAAGGCAAGCCTTTTGGCGTGAACTTAACGCTTTCCAAACGAGAAACACACAATACGAGCATGGCTCAGTTTCTAGATGTCGCGCTTCAGGAAGGTGTTCGTTATTTTGAGACAGCAGGTTTGCCACCAACAGCTTTAATGCCAAGTCTTCAAGAAAGCCAATCCATTGTGATGCATAAATGCGCACACATTCGCCATGCGATATCAGCAGAAAAACTCGGAGTGGATGCAATTTGCCTCGTTGGTATGGAAGAAGGCGGACACCCAGGTAACAATCTGTTGCCGACCTTTGTCAATGGCGCATTTGCGTTAGAACGCCTCACTGTCCCATTGGTGATTGGAGGCGGTATTGGTCATGGTCGACAAATAGCCGCTGCATTGGCTTTAGGCGCTGACGGGGTGGTCATGGGCAGTCGATTTACCGCTGCATCAGAGACTCCCGCACATCTAGCCTATAAACAAAAGATTCTAGAGGTGGATGAACACTGTTCCGTGACAGTATTATCCTCACTTGGAAGCACGTGGCGTGTCCTAAACAATGAAACAGCCCAACAAGTCGCTGAATTAGAGGCCAAAGGAGCCAATCATTACAGTGATTTTGGTGAACTCATCAAAGGCTATCGCTCAAAAGAGTTCGCTTACACACTTGGTCAAATCGATATCGGGATGTTGTCATTAGGGCCTGCTGCAGGCTTTACACGAACCATCGAACCTGCAGGTGACATTGTAAAAACATTGATGCAGCAGTGCATTGAAGAATTAGAACGGACTACACAACTGCTCAAAACAGTCAACAGTTAACTTAGACTGATCAAGCAAAATCGAGATCTGACGACAGCCAGATCTCGATTATAAATCCTTAAAAAGAGACCAAGCGATTAGGCGATTGCACTCACGCCTAGAATCTCACGTCCAACAATGAGCGTTTGAATTTCAGTCGTTCCTTCAGGAATAATTCCGCCACGTGTGTCTCGGAAAATACGCTCAATCGGATACTCTTCAGAGTACCCTAAACCACCATGCACTTGGAGTGCCATGTTAGCAACTTCGTGAGCTGCCTCTGTGGCATAAAGCTTGGCAATAGAGCACGCCTGACGAACATCCTTATCCGCTTGCAAAGCATGTGCTGCACGCAAGCCCAATGCTCTGGCCGCTTCGACACGAACCGTCATATCCACAATATGCTTTTGAATCAATTGAAAGCTTGCAATTTTACGTCCGAACTGCTCACGTTGTTTTGCATACTCCGTTGCCAAATCCAACGCACTTTGCGCAGCGCCGACTGCACCCATCGCGATATTCACGCGCGCAGCATCGAGCCCTTTGAGGGTACTCGCTAATGCTTTGCCTTCTTCACCAACAAGATTCTCTTTTGGAATTCGGACATCACTAAAACCCAATTCAGCAGTACCCGTACAGCGAAGCACCATCGTGTCAAGTTTTCTGACTTCATATTGTGCTTTTTCACGTTCGACAATAAACGTTGATAAACGACCCTCGCAGGTTGGGCTATACGTGCGTGCAACAATCATCGCAACGTCCGCTTCGTAACCATTTGTAATCCATAATTTGCGACCGTTAATCACCCATTCGTCGCCTTGCAGTTCGGCTTTCGTCTGGATACCTGCAATATTTGAACCGGTATTTGGCTCGGTCAAGCCTGTGCAGACTTTAAGCTCTCCGCGCATAATGGGTTCCAAGTACTTGGCTTTTTGTTCCTCGCTACCGTAATTAGCTAAACGATTGATTGATCCATTCGTGATATTGACCATCGTGCGCATCGATAGCCAGTGATAGCCCAGCTCTTCCATCATCATGGCCCAAGTCACATAATCAATCCCATGTCCACCTTGTGACTCAGGAAGCGTTCCACCCAGATAACCTAACTCACCTAGCATAGGCATAATCTGGTAAGGAAATGTTCTCTTAAGTTCGTACTCTTGAATCAGAGGGGTAACGTGCTTACTCATGAAACGACGGATGTTGTCACGCAACTCCATCTGCTCATCTGTCCAATCAATGTGGTTCATCCGTGGTTCCTCATAAAACTTATTCCGCAAATTGTTTTGACATTAACTACGCAATCTCGAATAATACTACATGATATCGTAGAAATTAACATTTATGGGGTTACACATGAAATCATCTCGCACAGCAACCAAAGCAAACCTTTTTGACGAATTGCGACTCCCACTTATTTGCGCACCAATGCTCCGTATTTCAGGAATCGACTTAGTTAAAGCAGCTTGTGATAGTGGCATTATTGGCTCGTTTCCCACCCCAAATGCCCGAGATGAACATGAACTGGAATCTTGGCTACAAATTCTTGAGCATGCCAAACAAAAAGCGATTTCGGAGAATAGATACTTTGCACCTTATTGTCCTAATCTCATCATGCGTCGTGATCCGGAACAACTTGATAAAGCCATCCAGCTATTGATTAAATACAAAACTCAGATGATTATCACAAGCGTAGGATCACCCAAGGCAATCATGCCAGAGATGAAAGCAGCTGGGATTCAAGTATTTGCGGATATCGCATCACTACGACACGCAGAAAAAGCGCTTGAAGCAGGTGTTGACGGGTTGATTCTACTCAGTGCAGGCGCTGGTGGTAAAACAGGCTGGGCCAACCCTTTTGCATTTGTACGGGCTGTCCGTAGCTTCTATGACGGACCGGTCATTCTTGCTGGAGGACTGTCTGATGGCGCTTCACTTTATGCATCCAAGGCTTTGGGTTGCACCTTGGGTTATATGGGTACTCGCTTCATTGCAACACAGGAAAGCATGGCTCAACAAGCTTACAAAGAAATGCTCATCAGCAGCACAATGGACGACGTAATCCGAACCAACGCCATTACCGGCATGGCAACCAGTTGGCTTAAGGATTCGCTCATTCAATCCGGCGTTGATGTTAAAAACCTGCGAGAAAATGTCACACCAGAAGAGGCTCAAAAGCAGTTTGGCTATAGACCGGGCATGACGCGACCAGCTCGCTGGAAAGACATCTGGAGCGCTGGTCATTCTGTTTCTGGCGTTCATACAATACCCACAGTTTCAGAGCTAGTCGAGCAGCTTGAAAAGGAGTACATCACTGCATCACAAACCCACCACTAATGCCAATACTTTGACCTGTAATATACGCAGCATGCTCTGAAGCCAAAAAACACACCATCGGTGCAATGTCTTCAGGGCGGCTCAGACGGTGTAAACCGCGTGCAATAGGATAGGCTCTAAGCATTTTTCCTAAGCGCGGCTCATTTTCAGGGGTTGCTTGTGGCGACAGAGGACCACGCACAATCCCCTCATGAGATACTGCGCCCAATGCGACTGTATTGACATTAATGCAATCCCGACCATGTTCCTGAGCGATGGCTTTTGCAAAACCCAACATCGCAGCCTTGGCACCGGAATAAACAGCCAACCTAGCTTCACCCGCCCGACCAGCCTCAGACATGACATTCACAATTCGACCCCATTTTTGAGACTGCATACCTGGCAAGACCTTATGGCAACAATGCAACATTCCCCAGATATTCAACGCAAGTATCTGCTGCCAGTCATCTGGATTCGTCTCTAAAAACAAAGGCGCCATGCCACCTTTTTCGCGCCGCTCAATCGTGACACCCGCGTTGTTCACCAAAATATCAATCGGACCCAGCGCAGTCACTGCCGCATCGATTGCAGAATCCACACTGAGTTTATCCGTAATATCAGCTGTCGCTGCAAAAGCCGTGCCACCTTGTAATTCGATTTCATTAACAACCGCTTTAGCGCGGTCATCAAAGAAATCATTCACTGCCACCTTGCAGCCTTCCTGAGCCAATTGCAAACAAATCTGACGCCCGACACCTTGTCCCCCACCGGTTACGAACGCAACTTTTCCTTCAACTCCTAAATTCATTTCGCATATCCTTAAGGTGAAACTTCTTAATACTTAGCGACCGATGAATTTTGGTTTTCTTTTTTCGACAAAAGCACGCATACCTTCTTTACGGTCCTCGCTGGTAGCCGTCACAGCTGCTGCAAAGCGCTCATACTCAAGACCTGCGTCTATGCCGGTTTGCATCCCGAGATCAATTGCTTGCTTAATGAAGCGCAAAGATAATGGGGCTGTATTCGCCATTTGTTGAGCAAGTTCCATCGCCCTAGGCATCAAATCCTCAATGGGCATAACCTCAGTGACCAGCCCGATGCTTAATGCCTTCTCAGCGTCAATATGCTGAGCTGTGAGTGTTAGATGTTTCGCCCAACCTACCCCGACCAAGCGCGGTAAACGTTGCGTTCCACCCGCTGCTGGCAAAACACCCAATTTTGCTTCCGGCAAACCCATCTTTGCATGCGAAGCCGCAATACGGATATCTGCACACAAAGCCATTTCTAAACCGCCGCCCAAAGCAACACCATTAATTGCGGCGATCACCGGTTTCTCAATCACCTCAATTGCACGTAGCAAATCGTGCGTGTATTTTTGTTGTTTGTGGTATTCGGGCAAAGACAATACTCTATTCGCACGCTCTTTAATATCGGCACCAGCACAGAATGCTCGTTCGCCAGTTCCTGTAAAAACAATTACACGAACATCATCATCCTGTCGAGCATATTCAAGAAAAGCCTTTTCTAGATCTTCTTTCATAGTGCCGCCGATCGAGTTCATCCGATCTGGTCGATTAAGGCAAATCGTCGCAACCCCATCTTTTACATCATAAAGTAACGTTTCAAATTGCATAATCCTGTCCCTTTTTAAGCGCGTTGGAGCACATGCGCAACGGCAACTGAGCCTAAGCCCACCATATGAGCTAATCCAGTCCGCGCATTTGGATGTTGACGACCATCAGCTTCACCACGGATTTGTCTGACAATTTCAGCCACCTGACCCACGCCAGTTGGCCCTAATGGATGTCCCATTGCAATCAAACCGCCTGATGCATTAATTGCACACTTGCCACCGATTGCTGAATGACCATCTGCCAGATATTTAGCGCCATCACCTGTGTCACACACCCCAATGGCTTCGCTATAAATCAATTCTTCTACGCTAAAAGCATCATGCAGTTCAATCAAATCAAGATCAGTGGGTTCAATATCTGCCTGTTGCATCGCCAGATGTGCTGATTTCCTAACCATTTCCACCATTGCTGGCATGGACGTCAAACCATCGTCATCCAATCGCAATTCTTCGCTTGTCGAAACCGAGGACAACACACGAACCAGCCGTTCACGTGGAATCCCCAACTTCTTAACAGCCGATTCGGACGCTAAAATCACAGCAGCAGCACCATCACCTCTGGGTGTGCACTGAAGGGTTGTTAAATCTCCGGCAACTTTTGTGGAAGCTAACACCTGTTCCAAAGTTCTTGGCTTTTGAAATTGAGCATAGGGGTTTAAAGCTGCATTACAATGGTTTTTAACGGCAACTTGAGCCAAGTCTTCTACAGATAGACCGTAATCACGCATCCAGCGTCGAGCCATCAGAGCAAACTTAACCAAAGGAATATTGGCAGTTGGACTGAGAGTCTCCAACCCATCTTTCAAGGCGGCTCTACGACCATCACCAAATTTGTCTACCCCGGTCGCCAGCACAATATCATGTTCACCACTGGCAACTTGTAGAGCGGCAAGACGAAAAGCAGTCGAGCCTGATGCGGATGCATTCTCAACCTGCTCAACCTCCAACCCAGTTGATCCGAGATGGCGCAACATGACGCGCCCAGTTGCCATACCCAATGCAGCCGTTCCAACGACGGCACTCTCAATCTGAGGCCATTGCAAGCCTGCATCTTTTAGTGCTTCACGTATTGCCTGTAAGCCAAGTGTTACATAAGGTGTATCACCTGGGAAAAGGTATCTGTGCATGCCGATACCAATTACATAAACGGGCTGATTTTTCAAAATGTCGTTCATGCCGCTTCTCCAGATGCTGTATTTGGAACGAACTTCCAAAGTGGTTTTCCAGTTTTTGTTGTGGACAAAAGCGGACTTACAGTCATACCAATCTTTAATTCAACTTCATCAGCTACATCGATGACCGCTTCTTCAATCACGCCTGGCGCAAGCTCAATCTCCCCGATCACACAGGGCGCATCCAACTCTGGTGATAAGGCAACATGCAACGTCACAAAATTGACAAGTTTGGGGGACATCGGTAAATCGACCGCCTCCAGCAAATTACTTTCTGCGCCACATGCGCGACAACCATAGGCATTTGCGGGCAGCGTGTAAGTTTTGCACTTCGAGCAATGGGCAATTTTTAATTCGGTATCTGTTTGCATGAACACTTCCTTTTGTCTACGACAATACGTACATGGCTACATTATACCGTATATACGTGTAGAGCGATACTCTCTGCGTTAACGCAACACGCATAATTTCACAAAACCAAAGTAATCACTCAAGCACTTTCGTCGTCATTGCTCTCATCAAAAACTTTTCCTTTGATATCAAGCAGCGCTTCTAAATAATCTTTCTCATTACGACGCAAGCGATCACTTAAACCAGCCAAAGAAAATGCAATTGGCTCTGAACCAATAAATCCGGCCACTGCAAATGCACCTACACCTTCAACACCTTCATCAAAAGTCGATGACCAGCCACGTCTCGAAACCTCTTGAATTTCAAACAACATCTTATCCAAATCTACACAAGAATTTGGTGTGATTTGTTTTAAACCCTTAACAGCTAGATGCTCACGGATTTCATCTTCGGGTAACAACGACAACAATGCTTTTCCAAGTGCAGAGGCGTGCAAGGCAATCCTTCCACCAACTCGCTGTATATACCGCAATTCATGTTTGCCTTCCCGCAACGCAACCACTTCTACGGCACCCTTTTCAATACGACCACAAAGCGCAGTCTCAGCCGTGCGTTGTACCAACTGTTCCACAATCTCATTCGCAAGTGGCGTCAATGGGTCATTACTCGCAATTTTTTTAGACAGAACAAGAAACTTTCTAGTCGGATAAAAACGTCGTGTGCTAGGCGTTCTAATCAAATAGCCTTGGTTTACAAGTGTATATAGCAGATCCAAAGAACTTGTCTCGGCGATTCCCAGTGCACGTGCAACCTGGGAATTGCTCAATTCTTCTTTCTCCTGAGCAAATAATTCAAAAATTGCCAGTGTACGAACACACGCTGGGACAATTGCAGGCACAACCTCACCTCACTATTCTGTATTTATTGATCAAACAGATTCGAACAGGCACGGTGATCTATACCATTATCTAGATCTAAGTTATCCACCAGATCTATTCATGCCACGCAGTCGAATCGGAAACTTCGGTAGTTCCAAACTAGACACGGACATGAACATTTCGCGAGCGATATGTTGGGGATGCTTTGGCAAATCAGTTGGCAACACCACCTCCATGACGGGAACATCATGGTTTCGAAGTATATCAATCACTTGCTGACTCGGCATCTGCAGCAAACATTGACCAAGAATTTTATTAATTCGTGCCGCGTGCTGTTTCCGATACAAACCGTCTTTCCATGGATCTCCCTGAAACTCTGATAAGTGTAAAGCACTCACTAATCGCTCAAAAAAATGTGATTCTAACGCACCGATTGATACGAACATTCCATCCTGACACTCGTAGCAACCATAGGCCGGCCTTTCTAGGGAAGCCTGTTGCTGAGCCAAACTCAAGGTTTTGTTTTGTTGAAAAACAGCCAATCGAGCTGTCATTTGATGGAGCACCGCTTCGGTCAACGACACATCTAACCATTGGCCCTGCGCACTTGATTGACGCTGAAAAAGCGCTGCCAACACCGCATTCAACCCATACAAGGCACCCCCCATATCCGCGTAAGGCAATGCCGACTGGCTCGCTGGCACCGTCGCAAATTCCGATTGTGGATGATGTACTGGCTGATCACTTGTGGTTAAGGCAGCCACGCCAGCAGCCGACAAATAATTCAAATCATGCCCAGGCATCATCGCATCAGGCCCGCTCTGCCCGTAACCAGAAAGTGACACATAAATCAGTTTAGGGTGGATGTCTTTTAATTTGTCATAACCCAACCCTAAACGACTTAAAGTTCCAGGTCGATAGGACTCCACCAATACATCTGCCTCGAGAATAAGAGCCATTACTTGTTGCAAGCCCGCATCAGTCTTTAAATCGACAAACAAAGACTCTTTATTTCGATTAATAGCTGCAAATAAACCAGGCGCAGCTTTACGAACTGGATCTCCATGCGGTGGGCGTTCAATCTTAATCACGCGCGCACCCATGTCTGACAACATCTGCGTCATAAAGGGTCCAGGCAAAAGCTCTGTAAAGTCAATGACGACAACATCGTGTAAAGGTGGTTTAGGCGTAGTCATCCCAGCGTATCCTGATTAAAGTTGCCAATGACCAATGCATCAAGCGCAACGGCTCCCTGACCTTTGGGACCAACCCAAACAGGATTCACATCTACTTCTTCAATCAGTTCAGGATTTGCCACAATGGCATCTGACAAAGCCAGCATCAATTTCTTCAAGGCATCAATATCCATGAGAGCTCGTCCGCGTGCGCCACTGAGAATCGGATATGACTTAATCTCTTGAATCATGCGATCCGCCTGCGTATCAGTCAAGGGAAGAAGGCTTCGAGAAACATCCTTAAACAATTCCACGTAAATCCCACCTAACCCAAACATCATGACATGACCTAACACAGGATCGCGAGACACGCCGACGATGACTTCGACACCATCAGCACCGTACATCCGCTCAATCAAAATACCGTCAATCGCCACATCTGGCGCATGCTTCTTCACATTATCTTGAATTGTTCGCCATGCTTGTCGGACTGCATTTTCATCAGACAGATTAATCTGAACACCGCCAATGTCTGACTTATGCTGAATGACCTCACTAACAACTTTCGCAACAACAGGAAAACCGATACGTTGCGCGGCAGCAACCGCTTGTTCTTCACTTGTACACAACTCAATATCCGGAACAGCCACACCAGCACGAGCAAGCCATTGTTTGCCCTCAACCTCAGTTAAAGCACGCGGTAATTCAATCTGTGCATCAGTCTTAGACATTGTCATCAACAAAGGCACAAACGATGCGTCACGCTGTTGACGCCAAGTCTCGTAGGCCTGCCAACGACCAATCGCTTTAATGGCTTTGCCCACACTACGGGCCGGCATCATCCCTGCTTGAGCATAGATCTGAAACGCATCACCCATGCGATCTGTCATCCAAATCGGCAAAATCGGCTTATTGATCTGTTTTTGAACCCGAACGGCACTGTTGGCAACACTGACCGTGGTTGCACCATAATCAAGCGTGATCGGCAACAACACCAAACTGACTGCGTCATCCTGTGCAACCGCCAACATCGTTTCATCGACCAAATCAGGATCACTTAAAATAGCAGTAGTCGTATCAACCGGATTACCCGTCGCGGCGTAAGCAGGCAGTTTGCTATTCAGTCTTGAAGCCGTTTGCTCACCAAACTGAGCCAGCGTAAGACCAGCCACACCCACCATGTCTGCAGATAGCGCCGCTGTTCCACCAGAAGAGCAATAAATTGCCAAACCCTTTGTCGCTGTTGGACGAAAACGTGCAAACAGCCATGCCGTGTCAATCAACTCGTCAATGTCATCGACTTCGATCAAACCCATTTGTCGGAACATGGCGCTATTCACTTCTGCAACACCAGTAATGGAAGCGGTATGTGATTGTGCTGCTTTTTGGCCGTACTCCGATCGACCTACTTTTAAGCCAATCACAGGCTTGCCGTGATCAGCCGCTGTTTTGAGGGCTTCCATAAAGCGCCGGCCATCTTTAATGCCTTCAATCAAGGTCACGATGACCTGAATATCATCGGCTTTCGCCATGTACTCAATAAAATCTGCGACCTGAAGATCAACCTCATTGCCCGTGGATGCCCAAAGTCCAACACCAAATCCACGCGTCATCGCCTGCATGACGTTACGACCTAAACCACCACCTTGTGTAACCAGCCCTACAGGTCCACTATTCAAATCATGACGAAACGATGGTGAGAACGTAAAGCCTAACTTTTGGTTGATGTTAACTAGGCCAGGACAGTTCGGACCATAGAGACGGATACCGGTCCGTTGAACAAGATCTCTCATTTCTTGCTCAACTGCTTTTCCTTCTTCCCCAGCTTCACCGAAACCGGAACTCAGAATAATGGCAAAACGAACGCCTCGTTCTCCGGCCTCTGTTAGAACCTGCAGAACATGCGCCGCCGGCACGGCCACCACAATAACATCTGGCGTTTCAGGCAACTCTGCAACAGAGGGCCAACAAGGTTGTCCCGCGACCATATCTCGAGTCGCATTCACCAGATAAGTCGTACCAGAAAAACTCGAAAACTGTAACAAGTTCTCAACAACACGACCACCAATGCTCTCAGCACGGTCGGACGCCCCAACAATAGCAACAGAATTAGGATTCACTAACAGGGACAAATCTGATTTTGTGGACATTCACGAAACTCCTCAAGTGTGTGTCAGATCCCGAATAAGGGTTTACGAGTGTACGGGACACCTTGCAATGGTTTTATAAATCTGTGAGAATTATACGGTATATCGAAGCATAACACGTACAATCGTAGACATAAAGGAGAATCAGTATGCGTATAAAAGGCATCGCGTTATTTTCAGCGACAGTCATCGGTTTGACCACCACTATAGGATCGATTGCACAGGCTCAGACAAATAAATGGCCTGAAAAACCCGTCACTTGGGTGATACCATTTACACCAGGTGGCATTACAGACACAACCTCCCGTTTAATTGGCAAAAAGATTACGGAAGTCATTGGTCAACCTATTATCATCGACAACCGACCAGGTGGTGGCGGGATGGTGGGCACGGAATATGTTTCCAGAGCAGCTCCAGACGGGTACACCATGATCTACGGCACCCAAGGTACCATGGCCGCTAATCTATCGCTTTATCCCAATGTCAAATATGACCCTCTTACCACATTTATTCCAGTCCATGCACTTCTAAAAACACCCAATGTATTGCTGGTCAATGCTGAACTGCCTTTCAAGACAGTCAGTGAGCTTGTCGAGTATGCAAAAACCAACCCGGGTAAACTGAATATGGCATCCGCTGGGACAGGTACGGGTAGTCATCTGGCGGGTGAACTCTTTCAGAATGAAGCAGGTATTAAATTTACGCATGTTCCCTTCAAAGGAAGTGCTCCTGCGCTTCAGAACTTAGCCGGTGCGCAAGTCGATATCATGTTCGACTATCCAGTCAGCTCACGCCCATTAATTGAATCTGGCAAGGTCCGTGCACTTGCTGTAACCGATGAGCAGCGTGTCAAAACACTTCCTGATGTACCAACAGTTGTTGAGGCAGGCTATCCCACTGCATTATCCACAAGTTGGTCAAGTATTTTTGTGCCTGCGGGGACGTCAGATGAAATTGTTGAGACGATCCGCAAAGGCGCTGAACATGCACTCGCCAGTGACGAAGTCAAAGAATATGCCGCACAAAACGGTAGCGCTGTATTGACCGGTGTATCAGGTCAAAAATTTGTTGATTTAATCAATAGCGAAAAAAAGCGTTGGAAAGACGTGATTGAAAAATCAGGTGCTTCTGCCAACTAACCGATCATTATTTGTAAGCAAAGATGTATTCAAACCGGAACATTTATGTTCCGGTTTTTTTATACTCAAAGCAAACACATATAACCTTAAGCATATATCGCTAGAATACAGAATACTATTAAAGCTTTTAACATCTTTAGACGTCATGACGAAATTGATGTAAAGCGAATGAACAGCTAGCTCAAGGTGTCACTGAACAAAATACACGCCAATCGAAATCCAGAATGAACACGCTTGTGAAACGTGATTGTTCGTTGAATAGATAACACAAGAAGAAGGGATAGATGTTTGAAATAACAGTTATTTGAGCAAATAACGATAGATAAAGCCGGGGAAGCTCAACACCACAAAGATACACAGGGTGATGGCATAAAACTCCCACTGAAGTGCGAATGGGTTTGCTAATGAACGCTCAAAAGCAAAACCCAGCAATCCCGTCACGCCGTAGAGCACAATCATCTCAATAATGATCTGCCAAGCAGGTTTAGGGAGATCCGCTGCTCGGACTGGAATCAGTCCGAACAGGCGTTGGGTAAAGAATGGTAGGTTCGCAGCCGCAAAGGCAAATACGATCAAAATCCAAACTGCAATCGTCAGATTCAATGAACTGCTTCCCTAACCCTAATTACAGTGAGCCAGCAATGGCTTTCACACACATGGCCATCAAACCACCAGGCAAGATACCCAACAGGATGATCGCGCCAACGTTGATACCCAGTACTGCACCTGCGCTGCCTGGCACTTCGACTTCGCGAGTCTCTGTTTGTGGCTCATCAAAGTACACCACTTTCACCACGCGCAGATAGTAGAACGCACCAATCAGTGAGAAGATGACAGCCAGAACCGCAAGCCAGATGTAACCTGACTGGATGACAGCCTGCAGAACCATCAGCTTGGCGTAGAAACCAACCAGTGGTGGAATACCAGCCAGTGAGAACATCAACACGAGCAGCACGCCAGCAAGCATTGGGCTGCGCTTATTCAAACCTTTCAGATCTGCAATGGTTTCACACTCAAAACCTGCGTGAGACAGCAACATGATCACACCGAACGTACCCATGGTGGTGAGCACATATGTAATCATGTAAAACAGCGATGAACCGTAGGCGGAAGCGTTAATTTGTGCAATCCCTTCAGCAGAACCAGACAACAGACCCAGCAACACAAAACCCATGTGGGAGATGGTTGAGTAACCCAGCATGCGCTTAAAGTTGGTCTGCATGATCGCGGTCAGGTTTCCGACAATAAGCGACAACACAGCCATAATCATCAGCATCGGTTGCCAGTCAAAGGTCAGCTCACCCAGACCAGTCACCAGAATCCGCAATGTCATGGCAAATGCGGCCAGCTTCGGTGCGGCGGCAATGGCCAAGGTGATGATGGTCGGTGCACCCTCATACACGTCTGGCAACCACATGTGGAAAGGTACGGCACCCAGCTTAAAGGCAATACCACTCACCAGAAACACCAGACCAAATACCAAGGCGAGTTGCATTTCACCACGTACGATGGTGTCGCCAATAGTGGCCAGATCTAACGAACCGGTTGCACCGTAAATCATGGACATACCGTAGAGCATGAAACCCGTGGCCAGTGAACCCAGCACAAAGTATTTCATGGCCGACTCGGTACCCCGTGTGTAATCACGACGAATCGCTGCCACGGCATACAGTGCGAGCGACATCAGTTCAAGACCCAGGTAGATCGTGAGCAGGTTGCCAGCTGAGATCAGAATCATCTGACCCAACAGTCCAAACAGGATCAGCACATAGAGTTCGCCACCGCGCAACATGTCACGGCTCTGAATGTATTCACGTCCATAAACCAGTGTTGCAAACACGGCCACGTAAGAGAATAGCTTCAAGATATAGGACATGTCATCGACGACAACCTGACCATAGAAGCTCGTTCCCTGAACACCTTGTCCCCACTGAATCCATGTCAGCACAAACAGCACGGCTAACGTCAGGTTCGTGAGCGTGTACGCCACAGTCCGACGGGCCTCCTTGCTGAAAGCATCAATCAGCAGGATCAGCATCCCTGCGCCCAGCAGCACAAGCTCGGGCAAAATCAGCGCAAAGTTGAAATCGTTCGGCATCATATCGGCTTACAGTTTGGAAATGGCGATGTGATCAAGCAGAGCTTGAACAGAGACGTGCATCACATCGGTAAACGGTTTTGGGTAAACACCCATAAACAAAACAGCAATGGCCATCAAGCCCAGCACGAGAAACTCGCGCGAGTTAATGTCTTGCAACTTATCAACCGCAGCATTGGCCACAGGACCATATGCAACACGCTTGAGCATCCAGAGCGAGTAGGAAGCACCCAAGATCAGCGCGGTCGCAGCCAGCAAGCCAATCCAGAAGTCATACTCCACTGCACCCAGAATCACTGTGAACTCTCCAATAAAGCCACTTGTACCCGGCAGACCAGCATTGGCCATCGAGAATAGAACAAAGAAAGTCACAAATTTGGGCATACGGTTCACAACACCACCGAAGTCGGCTATTTCATGCGTATGCATCCGATCGTAAAGGACACCGATACAGTAGAACATCGCAGCCGAGACAAACCCGTGCGAGATCATCTGCATGATCGCACCTTCGGCACCGATCATATTGAAGATAAAGAAGCCCAGTGTCACAAAACCCATGTGCGCAATGGATGAATAAGCGACAAGCTTTTTCATATCCTTTTGCACCATTGCAACCAGACCAATATAGATCACGGCAATCAGGGACAAGGTAATCATCAGCCAAGACAGCTCAGTCGATGCATCAGGTGTAATCGGCAGCGAGAAACGCAAGAAGCCGTAAGCACCAAGCTTCAACATAATCGCAGCCAGCACCATAGACCCAGCAGTTGGCGCTTCAGGGTGAGCATCAGGCAACCAAGTATGAACTGGCCACATGGGAACCTTCACTGCAAACGCTGCGAGCAATGCCAAGAAGATCAGTATCTGCGCTTGATGACCAAGCGGCGTGTTGTGCCAAGCCAGAATATCGAATGTACCCGACACTTGCCAGAGGTAGATAAAGGCGATTAACGTCAGCAAAGAACCCAGCAATGTATACAGGAAGAACTTGAACGCAGCATACACACGGTTCGGTCCACCCCAGACACCGATAATGATGTACATCGGAATCAGGGTTGCTTCAAAGAAGATGTAGAACAGCAGACCGTCAATGGCCGCAAACACACCGACCATCAAACCCGACATGATCAGGAATGCAGCCATGTATTGCGCAACGCGTGTTGTGATTGATTGCCAGCTCGCCAGCACCACCAAAATGGTCACAAACGCTGTCAACAACACGAACCAAAGTGAAATACCGTCCACACCTAAGTGGTAATAAACGGGGAACGCTTCTATCCACATCGCTTTTTCGACGAACTGCATCGCAGCTGTGTCCCCATTAAAGCCGATGTACAACGGAATTGTCACCAAGAAACTGATGGCTGCACCCGTGAGCGCCAGCCAGCGCGTGAAATCAGGCCGATCGCTTCGACCCCACATCAAGACAATCAGCCCTGACAGAATGGGGAAGAATATCGACAGTGTGAGCCACGGAATAGAAGAAGAAACCATCTCGCCAGCCATCATTGATACACCAAAATAATGAAAGTGATTAACACCATCAGGCCCACAATCATTGCAAATGCATAGTGATAAATGTAACCCGACTGAATATGACGACTGACCGCCGCCAGTGCCCCCACAACGCGCGCTGAACCGTTGACGATCAAGCCGTCGATCAGACGCTCATCACCACGACGCCACAAGCCTGTACCCAGACAACGCGCCAGCGGTGCAATCACCTTCTCATTAATCCAGTCAAAGAAGTACTTGTTCTCCAACACTGGATACAACCAAGCAAACGCTTTTTTGACGCAACCTGAAGCACGAGGGTTCAAGATATAGCAATACCAAGACACCACGATCCCTGCTACCGTCAACATAAACGCAACGGACGTGAATCCATGAATACCAAAGGCAACCCAACCATGCCATTCATCGGCCAAGTGACGCAAGGCATCATGACCAGCGTGCTGAACCTGATTCAACTCAGCAAAGAAGTCACCAAAGACCAGAGGCTGTGTAAACAGAATACCGGCAACCATTGAGGGGATGGCCAGCAGTGCCAAAGGCAACGTCACTGTCCATGGAGACTCTTTGGGCTTTTCTGTCATCGCGTGGTGACCATGCGCTTCGTCCACCGGCGCTTGATCGTAACGCTCTTCGCCGTGGAACACCACAAACAGCAAGCGGTAGGAATACACCGTACTGACAAACGCACCAATCAACACACAGTAGTAAGCAAACTCAGCACCCCAAACATTGGATGCACCGGCTGCGTTAATAATCAGGTCCTTTGAGTAGTAACCCGAGAAAAACGGAATTGCGGTCAATGCCAAGGTACCGATCAGGAAAGTGACATAAGTCAGCGGCATGTACTTACGCAGCCCACCCATGTAACGAATGTCCTGATTGTGGTGCACTGCCAAGATGACTGAACCCGCTCCCAAGAACAACAAGGCTTTAAAGAACGCGTGCGTCATCATGTGGAAAATCGCCACCGAGTAAACCGAGGCACCCAGCGCCACCGTCATGTAACCCAACTGTGACAACGTCGAATACGCGATCACACGTTTGATGTCGTTTTGAATAATACCCAAGACACCCAAGAAGAGCGCACCAATCGCACCCACCACAATAATCAGTGACAGTGTCACATCGGAGTATTCAAATAGTGGTGAGAATCTCGCCACCATAAAGATACCAGCTGTCACCATGGTTGCCGCGTGAATCAATGCGGAAATCGGTGTAGGACCTTCCATCGAATCTGGCAACCAAGAGTGCAATGGCACTTGCGCTGATTTACCCATGGCGCCGACGAACAGACAGATAGTCGCCACCGTCAGCATCATCCAGTCTGTACCAGGCAAAGTTTGCAATGACAGCTGCTCAGATTGACCAAAGACCTCGGCGTAGTTCAATGTACCGGAATACGACAACAACAGTCCGATGCCCAGGATAAAACCAAAGTCACCGACACGGTTGATCAAGAAGGCCTTCATGTTGGCAAACACAGCTGTGGGACGGTCGTAGTAAAAACCGATCAACAGATAGGACACCAGACCCACAGCTTCCCAACCGAAGAACAGTTGCAGCATGTTGTTGGCCATCACCAGCATCAACATGGAGAAGGTAAAGAGCGAGATATATGAGAAGAATCGCTCATAGCCATCATCGTCAGCCATGTAACCGATACTGTAGATGTGAACCATCAATGACACCGAGGTCACGACAACCATCATCAAAGCGGTCAATGGATCGATCAAAAAGCCGATTTCAAGCTTCAAACCCCCGATCATGCTCCAAATATAGAGTGTGCCATCAAATCGTGTGCCTGCTATGACATCAAACAACACGATGAAAGAACAGATCGTTGAGATCAGCACAAAGAAGATCGTGACACGATGTGCCGTAAAACGGCTCATGGGCTTACCTAGAAAGCTCGTCCCGAACAATCCTGCCAGCAATGCACCCACCAACGGGGCAAAAGCAATGATCTGATAAATAAAAGGTACGTTAGACATGTTTGGCAATCTTCCGGTCAACCCTTGAGGCGGTCAAGTTCTTCAACATCAATTGTGTTCAGACTACGGAACAACAACACCATAATCGCCAGACCAATCGCTGCTTCAGCCGCAGCCACGGTCAGGATAAAAAACACAAATACCTGGCCAGTCAAATCACCAGACCAGCTCGAGAACGCCACGAAATTCATATTGACCGACAAAAGAATCAGTTCGATCGACATGAGCAAAACGAGTAGGTTACGTCGGTTCAGAAAAATCCCGAAAACGCCGATCGCAAACAGTATGGCGCCCAGCACCAGATAATGGGATAACGTGAGGGTCATGGCTGCTTCTCCTCAACCTCTAAGTTCAAATCAGGTGCTTGTGACGGCATGCTCACCAATCTGACGCGATCTTTAGCGCGAACCTTCACGGCAGCACTCGGATCGTTATAGCGCACATCCTTACGACGACGCAGTGTCAGGGAAATGGCAGCAATCATACCGACCAACAAAATCACCGCGCCAATTTCAACGGCGTAGACATATTGGGTATACATCAATTCACCCAGTGCACGCGGGTTGTTGAAATCAGCGGGCATTTGTGCAGCCGGACCGACATCGCCCCAGCTTTGGCTCAGCACAAAAGCCATTTCAATCACCATCACCAGGCCAATTGCAAAGCCCAGTGGCAAATACGCCCGTGAGCCAGCCCGTAACACTTCCATCTTCACGTCGAGCATCATCACGACGAATAAGAATAGAACCATCACAGCACCCACATAGACCACGGTTAGCAACAGTGCCAAGAACTCAGCACCAAGCAACACCCAGATCATGGCCGCATTGGCAAAACCCAGAATCAAAAACAGTACAGCCGTCACTGGACTCTTCGCCGTGATCACACGCAGCGCAGAGATGACCAGCACGATCGCCAGAATATAAAACAGAATAGTCGCAAATGTCATGACGTGATTACCTGTGCTTAACGATAAGGCGCGTCTTGAGCGCGGTCGCGAGCAATATCTGCTTCGTAACGGTCACCGACCGCCAGCAGCATATCTTTCGTGAAATACAAATCCCCGCGTTTTTCACCATGATATTCATGGATTCGGGTCTCGACGATCGAGTCAACCGGACAGCTCTCCTCACAGAATCCGCAGAAGATGCACTTGGTCAGATCAATGTCATAGCGAGTCGTGCGACGAGTTCCGTCTTCACGCTCTTCAGATTCAATTGAAATAGCCATGGCCGGGCACACTGCCTCGCACAATTTGCAGGCAATACAACGCTCTTCCCCATTCGGATACCGTCTGAGTGCATGCAGCCCACGGAAACGCGGTGACATCGGCGTTTTCTCATAGGGATAACGCAGCGTTATCTTGCGCTTAAAAAAGTACTTACCTGTCAGCTTCATTCCCTTGAGTAGCTCAAGGAGCATCAAACTGCCCAAAAAATCTTTGATCGCTTGCATAATCAACCTTTCTTTGTCGCTGTGTCTGCGCTCAGTTCCAGATATTCCAAGGCGTCTGCATCCAGATGGCAACCACCACAAGCCATACACCTGTCAGAGGAATGAACACCTTCCAGCCTAAACGCATAATCTGGTCATAACGGTAGCGTGGGAAGGACGCACGGAACCAGATGAAAAACGACACGACTACAAATGTTTTGAGGCCCAGCCACAACCAGCCCGGAATCCAGTGCAAAACAGCCAGATCCACTGGTGGCGCCCAGCCACCCAGGAACATGATCGATGCCATTGCGGACAAGAAAATCATGTTGGCATATTCACCCAGAAAAAACAGTGCAAAGGCCATCCCGGAATATTCAACCATGTGACCTGCCACAATTTCTGACTCACCTTCCACCACGTCAAATGGGTGACGGTTGGTTTCAGCCACAATCGACACAACATAAATCACAAAGAGTGGCAGTAAAGGCAACCAGTTCCAAGACATAAATGTCAGGCCCATGTCTGCAAAGAAGCCACGGTTCTGGACATGCACAATCTCAGACATATTGAGGCTGCCTGTCACTAGCAACACGGTGATCATCACAAAACCAATCGCCAACTCATACGAAATCATCTGAGCTGAACCACGCATCGCAGCCAAGAACGCATACTTCGAGTTCGAAGCCCAACCAGCCACGATCACGCCATAGACACCCACAGAGGTAATGGCCATGACATATAGAAGACCGGCGTTCATATTGGACAGGACAATCTCAGGCCCAAAAGGCACAACCGCCCAAACTGCCAGTGCTGGCATCAATGTGACCACAGGTGCCAGAATAAACAGCACTTTGTTGGCCTCACTAGGAACCACGACCTCTTTGGTCAACAACTTCAAAACGTCTGCAAAGGGTTGCAGCAACCCGCGGTAACCCACACGGTTGGGACCCATACGCACGTGCATACCACCAATCAGCTTACGTTCCCAGTAAGTCAGGTAGGCTACACACAAAATCACGGGTACGGCAATGACCAGGATTTTGATTAAAGTCCAAACCACTAACCAAGGTGTGGCACCGATCAAACCGGTTCCAAACTGTTCAAGTGTATTGAGCCACTCCATCTCAGATTCGCTCCATCTGCAATTGACTGTCTACACATCCGAGCACGGCGGTCTGAGCAAATCCAGCACTCAAACGCACAGCACCCTGAGGTACGGTGGTATCCGCTTGCACGGCAATTGTCACTTCACCGCTATCGGAAGACAAACGCACTTTCTCACCTTCTTCGATGGACAATGAAGCCAATGTCTCTGGATGAATCCGCGCTGGTTTGAAATCTGACGCCGGAGTCTGCTGCAATGCATCTGCACGACGCACCATCGCATCACTGCGATAGATCGGCAGATCGGCAACGCGCTCCAAGCCTTTTGCGGCATCCGCTTTAGGCTGTACACCGATTGAAGCTTTCGTCTCGTTATTCAAACGGCTTTGAATATCTTCTGAAAGTACAGAATCACGCACACTTTCAGAAGACTCATCTTCAAAGTGTGGCAACTCTAACAGATTACCCATGACACGCAGCACTTTCCAGGCCGGACGGCTTTGTGCAAAACCGGTCACCACACCTTTAAAGCTTTGTGGTTGACCTGCCGCGTTCACAAACGTGCCCGATGTCTCGGTGTAAGGACCAATTGGCAACATCACATTCGCCCAATCTTGGGCTGCAGAGCGATAAGTCGTCAATGCCACCACAAACGGTGCGTTTTTCAGAGTCGCTGCTGCGCGAATGCCCAAACTGGAATCCAGGGCTGGCTCAAGGTTGAGCGTAATGTACGCAGACAAGGGCTCACGCAACATCTCATTGGCGCTCAAACCGTTTTCGCCAGGAACCGCTTGGCTCAGGTAAGCACCCACGGTATTGGCGGCGGCTGTCAGATAACCGACACGTCCATCAACCTGCTGCGCAATCCATTGTGCATTGGCGGCCATTTGTGATGCGTTTTGTGCGTGAACAACGGCGTTCCCCAACAGAATGGCGCGAGTTTGACCAGACACCAAGCTTTCAGCAATGCGCTGTGCGGTTTCATCGGCCACAACACCGGCAAACTCAGCGGGAACCTCAACAGACTTCAGTTTGGCCACGGCGACAGCCACTTGAGCCAACGCATTGGCCATTTCTGATGGGCGCACTGTCATCCGAGCATGCAAAGGCATGAAGGGATCATCGGCTGCCAAATCAATGCTATTCACTTGCGTGCCACGTTTCACAGCCTGACGCAAACGCTGCGTCATCAAAGGATGATCAGCGCGCATAAAGGAACCAACGACCAACACGCGATCCTGATGACCCAGATCTGCAATTGGCATACCTAACCAAGGTGCACCATTGCGGTTAGCATCAAACTCTGGATCAAGCATGCGGGTACGCATATCGACGTTCTCACCACCCAAGCCACGAATCAAACGAGCCAACAGACTCATTTCTTCAAGCGTTGCGGTTTCAGTGCCAATCGCACCGATCTTGGCAGCACCCTCTTTGGTGTTGATCGCTGCCAAACCTTCAGTGGCAACTTTCAGCGCATCTGCCCAGGTTGCTTCGCGCCATTCACCATCATCGCCACGAACCATAGGCTGCTCAAGACGATCAACCGCCAAGCCTTCGTACGCAAAACGATCTCGATCACTGATCCAGCACTCGTTGACATCTTCGTTTTCGAAAGGCACAACACGTTTGATTTCATCGAGCTTGACTTGAACAATGATGTTCGCACCCAAACTGTCATGTGCAGACACTGAGCGACGACGTGCCAATTCCCAAGTCCGTGCGCTATAGCGGAACGGCTTTGAAGTCAGTGCACCGACAGGACAAATGTCGATCATGTTGCCTGACAATTCTGACTCGATCGTATGACCCAGATAGGTTGTGATCTCGGAGTGCTCACCGCGACCGATCATGCCCATTTCCATCAGGCCACCAATCTCTTGGCCAAAGCGAACACAGCGCGTGCAGTGAATACAACGTGTCATTTCCTCGCCAGAGACCAGAGGTCCGAAGCTCTTATGGAAAACAACCCGCTTTTCTTCCATATAGCGTGTTGAAGAAGCACCGTAACCGACCGCCAAATCCTGCAACTGGCATTCGCCACCTTGGTCACAAATCGGACAATCCAGCGGGTGATTAATCAGCAAGAACTCCATGACGCTTTTTTGTGCAGCCACGGCCAGTTCAGACTGGGTGTACACCACCATGCCGTTGGTTGCTGGCGTCGCACAGGCTGGCATGGGCTTAGGTGCTTTTTCCACCTCAACCAGACACATGCGGCAGTTTGCAGCAATCGAAAGTTTCTTGTGATAGCAGAAATGCGGTACATAAACACCCAGTTTATGCGCAGCATGCATCACCATGCTGCCTTCTGGCACTTCGACTGTCTTTCCGTCGATGGTCAACTCAACCATATTGAATCCAAATCAGAGGTAAGGTGCGACCACGCATCGTTTGTTTTCGATGTGGTACACAAATTCATCACGATAGTGCTTCAGGAAAGCCCGTACAGGCATGGCTGCCGCATCACCCAGCGCGCAAATTGTGCGCCCCATGATGTTATAGGCAACCGAATCCAGCACATCCAAATCTTCCATACGTCCCTCGCCGTGCTCAATCCGATTGACGATCCGGTATAACCATCCGGTTCCTTCTCGGCAAGGTGTGCATTGTCCGCAGCTTTCTTCAAAATAGAAGTACGACAATCGCAACAGGGACTTGACCATGCAGCGGCGCTCATCCATCACAATCACCGCGCCTGAACCTAGCATGGACCCCGCTTTCGCAATGGAATCATAGTCCATCGTTGTGTCCATCATAATGTCAGCTGGCACAACGGGCGCACTGGAACCGCCGGGGATGACGGCCTTCAACTTACGGCCATCGCGCATGCCACCACAAAGCTCCAAGAGCGTTGAAAACGGTGTTCCCATTGGAATTTCATAGTTACCGGGACGCTCAACGTCGCCGGAAACCGAATAAATCTTGGTCCCGCCATTGTTCGGAATACCCGCCTCTAGATATTCTTTACCGCTATGGCGAATAATCCAGGGGACTGACGCAAATGTCTCGGTGTTATTGATGGTCGTTGGCTTGCCATACAAACCGAAACTTGCTGGGAATGGCGGCTTAAAGCGAGGCTGCCCCTTTTTGCCTTCCAGCGACTCCAACAATGCGGTTTCTTCACCACAGATGTAAGCACCGTAACCATGGAATGCATGCAGCTGGAAGCTGAAGTTTGATCCTAGGATATTATTTCCTAAGAAACCGGCGGCACGAGCTTGCTCAAGCGCTTCTTCGAAACGCTGATACACCTCAAAAATCTCACCGTGGATGTAGTTATAGCCCACTGAAATGCCCATGGCATAAGCAGCAATCGCCATGCCTTCAATCACAATGTGCGGGTTAAAGCGCAGGATATCGCGATCTTTAAACGTACCAGGCTCACCCTCGTCCGAGTTACAGACAAGGTATTTCTGACCTGGGAATGTTCTGGGCATGAAGCTCCATTTCAGGCCGGTCGGGAAACCTGCACCGCCACGACCGCGCAGCACACCCTCTTTGACTTGAGCAATGACATCTTCGGGTGTCATGCCTGTCGTGAGGATCTTTTTAAGGGCTTCGTAACCGCCACGTTTTACATAGTCTTCCAACCCCCAGTTATCACCATCGAGGTCAGCCAGAATTTGTGGATTGATATGACGACCGTGAAAGATCATCGAGCGTTCCACTTCCCCCATGGGGATAGGCTCGAGTCCCTGTGAATACTTCTTGAGAATCTCAGAAGCTTTCATTATTCGGCCTCCTTGATTTTAGAGAGATCTTCCAACATTTCGTCAAGGCGCTCCTGCGTCATCCGAATACACATATGGTGATTGTTAACCAACAGCACCGGAGCATCCCCACAGGATCCCATACACTCACCTTCGGTCAGTGTGAACTGACCATCAGGTGTGGTTTCACCAAAATCAATACCCAATTTCTTTTTTAGATAATCCGCAGTCTGAACACCCTCTCTCAGCGCACAGGGCAAGTTCGTGCACACCGTAACTTTGACGCGGCCCACCGGCTTCAGGTCATACATGTCATAGAAAGTGGCAACCTCCTGGATCATAATGGCTGGCAAATCCAGATATTGCGCAATATCTGTGATGACATCGGTTGAGATCCACCCTAATTCTTCTTGGGCGATCGTCAACGCAGCCATGATTGCAGAACGTTTTTGCTCGGGCGGGAACTTAGTGAGTTCCCGATCAATTTTCCGGTAGGAGTCTTCAGAAAGCAGCATATTCGTGTAATTCCGTGTGTTCGTTGGCTGACTCAGCATCAACGGTCAATTTCGCCAAACACAATGTCCTGCGTACCAATAATCGTGACCGCATCGGCCAACATATGACCACGCGACATCTCATCCAATGCCTGCAAGTGCACAAAACCTGGTGCGCGAATCTTCAGACGATACGGTTTATTGGCACCGTCCGAAACCATGTAAATCCCAAATTCGCCTTTTGGATGCTCAACCGCCGCATAAGCTTGACCCTCAGGCACATGCATGCCTTCCGAGAACAACTTAAAGTGGTGAATCAGCTCTTCCATACCTGTCTTCATATTCACACGGCTCGGTGGCGCAACCTTGTGATCCTGCAAAATGACAGGTCCTGGGTTGTTACGCAGCCACTCCACACACTGGCGAATAATCCGGTTACTTTCACGCATCTCAGCCACACGACAGAGATAACGGTCATAGGAGTCACCATTGACGCCAACTGGAATATCAAACTCGACGCGATCATAGGCAGCGTAAGGTTGCGTTTTACGCAAATCCCACTCAACGCCTGAACCACGCAGCATAGGACCCGTAAAGCCCAGCGCCTTGGCACGTTCTGGATCAACCACACCAATGCCGACCAGACGCTGTTTCCAGATACGGTTATCTGTCAGCAAAGTCTCGTATTCGTCAACACATGCGGGGAAACGGTTTGTGAAATCTTCAATAAAATCCAGCAATGAGCCTGAGCGAGCTTCGTTCATGGCATCAATTTCTTTCTGCGAACGGTATTTGCTGTTGCGCTCATATTTGGGCATGGTATCGGGCAAATCACGATACACGCCACCGGGACGATAGTACGCAGCGTGCATACGTGCGCCTGAGACCGCGTCATAGCAGTCCATCAAATCTTCGCGTTCGCGAAAGGCATACAAGAAGACCGCCATGGCACCAACGTCAAGCGCGTGTGAACCCAAAGACATCAGGTGATTCAGCAAACGCGTAATCTCATCAAACATGGTGCGGATATACTGACCACGAATCGGGACAGTAATACCCAGCAACTTCTCAACCGCCATCACATAAGCGTGCTCGTTACACATCATCGACACATAATCCAGTCGATCCATGTAAGGCATGGCTTGCAAATACGTGCGGTTTTCTGCCAGCTTTTCGGTTGCACGGTGCAACAATCCAATGTGCGGATCCGCACGCTGAATTACCTCACCATCCATCTCAAGAATTAAACGCAAAACACCGTGTGCTGCCGGGTGCTGAGGCCCAAAGTTCAGGGTGTAACTTTTGATTTCAGCCATAATTAACGACCCACTCCATAACCATCCTCGCGCACCACACGCGCCACCACTTCACGAGGCTCAATTGTCACAGGCTGATAAATCACCCGACCCTGCTCCTCGTCATAACGCATTTCAACATACCCATAAATTGGGAAATCTTTACGGAACGGATAACCGATAAAGCCGTAGTCTGTCAGAATGCGTCGCAGATCCGGATGATCTTCAAACACAATTCCAAAGAGGTCATACGCTTCACGCTCAAACCAGTTCAATGATGGCCAAACGCCTTGCAAACTAGCAACCACAGGAAACTCCTGATCGGTTGGGAATGTTCGCACACGTAAGCGCCAGTTATTCTTAATGGACAGCAAATGCAAAACAACAGCGTAACGACCTGGTACGGCATTCAAACCCGTTTCTTCTGAACCGGCTTTACCCACAGCATACGTTAAGTAGTCGATACCACAGAGGTCAACACCAACCTCAAACCCTAACTCAGGTGTATCTCTTAACTGTAATGCGGTCGCTTCCCACTGATCGGGAGACACAGTCATTGTGATCTCACCGAGCGCTGACTCGAGCTCGACTTCCTCGCCGAACTGCGCTGTCAATGCCTTTTGCAATGTAGATAACCTGGACATTGTTTAAACCTGTGAATGAACTTTAAAACGCTTACGCGAATTGCAGCCAGACTAATTGTCAGCCGCCATTTTCCTGACAACTCTATTTATGAACGGGCAATGGTATTTGTCAGTCGAATCTTGTTTTGCATCTGCAACAAGCCGTACACCAGCGCCTCAGCTGTCGGTGGGCACCCCGGGACATAAATATCAACCGGAACCACCCGATCACAGCCACGAACGACTGAATAGGAATAGTGATAGTAACCACCACCATTGGCACAGGAACCCATTGAGACAACCCAACGCGGCTCTGGCATCTGATCGTACACTTTACGCAGCGCAGGTGCCATTTTGTTACACAGCGTACCTGCCACAATCATCAAGTCTGACTGCCTTGGACTGGGTCGGAAAATGATTCCAAACTGGTCCAAATCGTAACGGGCTGCACCTGCGTGCATCATTTCCACCGCACAGCAAGCCAAACCGAAAGTCATCGGCCACATTGAGCCTGTTTTGGCCCAATTGATGACTTTGTCCGCACTGGTCGTGAGGAACCCTTGTTTCATTACGCCATCCATCGCCATCGTCTCAACAACCACCCATAAACATACGTTGCGTCTTCATTACTCGCCTTCTGAATTGGATTACTCCCAATCCAGCGCGCCCTTTTTCCATTCGTAAATAAAACCCACTGTCAAAATCACCAAGAACAGCATGACCGTGACGAAACCGACCATCCCCAACGTCTTACTGGCAATAGCCCATGGGAACAGAAACGCGATTTCCAGATCGAACAGAATAAACAGAATCGCAACAAGATAATAGCGAACGTCGAATCGCATCCGCGAATCACCAAACGCCTCAAATCCGCACTCATACGGCGAAAGCTTTTCTGCATCAGGCTTTCTAGGTCCAATCAGTGCACCAGCCACCAGCAGCGCAAAACCAATACCTGTCCCAACCAGAATAAACATGAGCACAGGGAAATAGTGTTCCAGAATCATGACGCTTTCTCGAAAATCCGTACAAACCAGTAGATTGTATCATCTGCAACCACGAAAAGAAGGGGTTCCGTCACTCACCTCATGAAACCCTTCAGCTATCAGCCGTGCTTTACAAATGCAAATCGCACAACTAACGCAAACGGCACAATTAATATCTTGGCTCGTAATTTATCATTTGGCGAGCAAGACATAGACATATCCCGAACAAATCACTTCAGCTTCCAACCCACCATCAAATGACAGGACCTTCAAGCCTTCTCGATCACAGATGCATGACGACTACCTTCAAACCCTTGATACGCCATGCTAACAAGCCCTGAGGAACACATGCATCTGCGAAACAATCACAACTAAGCACTCAGAAAGTGTGTCTCATCCCCATTGAGACCGTGGCCATCTTCACGCCTTGCAACATTGTCATGTTGTTTCCATACGACACATATCCATACATCCCTGTTGATCGGGATAACTCGTAGCTTAATCCCACACTCGCGATCGTCTGAATTCCAGTGGGTGCACTCAAGCGACCTTTGAGCGAACCGCCAAGAAACATTTGCTGGACAGAAGCCATGAGCTTCACCCCTTCATCCAAGGGAACCGTCAAACCAAGCATCCACGATGAAGTCCGCATACTCTCCACAAAAACATTTTGTGAAATGTGGTTGACACCATAAGCATCTACTCCAGTTCCTTTTGGAATCTGCCATGGTCCTGTCAAACCACCGGTATGCTGACCATACGCACCATGTAAGACCGCCCCACCAAAGTCGTAGCTCGCGCCCACAAGCCATGCATCAATCTTTTTAGATGCAAAAGAAAAGCTCCCAGGTGCCTGTATGCGATCCCATCCGGCTGCAATTACCAATGGACCCTGATGGTAACGCAACCCGATCGATAAGACTCTAGTTCGGTTCCTAGTCTCATACGCCAAAGGTGCAGCACCGACCAGCTCGAATTGATCGGTCTTTGTATCGTATCGAGACAAACTCAAATCAGCATCAAACGAATATCCCAATCGAGCCGACAACCCCTCGAGATCAGGTGTTGTATACATCACCATATTGGAATACCGATTCATCGTCGTGGCGAGTGAATTCTGTAGACCTGCCGTCCCATACGAAGATTCAAACGGATCGATCCCTTTAAAGGCTGCAGTCACTGGCGATGTTCTGCGACCGAACTCTAAAGCACCGAACTCATCACCATGAATACCGAGCGTTGAGCGTCGCGCAAAACCGTCAGCACTTCTTCCCGATGAGGCATTTAAACCCTGCTCATATTCAAACGAGACTGACACACCATCACCCAGATCTTCAGCTCCTCTCAAACCCCAGCGAGATACATTTTGAGCGCCAGACACAACCCCAAAACTTGTAAACCGTTGGTGACCCTCAGCCTCATAAGATCTACCCGTCTGAAAGCTCTGATACTGAACCCCTAAATCTGTCACGCCTTGCAAAGTCACAGATGAATTTGCCAATGCAACACCAGACACAGTCATCAGTAGTGCGCCTAACAATTGTTTTTGAACCAAACACTTCTCCCAAAAATAATTTCACAAGCTGAACGCTTGAGCCTTAAACACTGGCTCAGATCAGCAATCACCCACAATGCAGCAAATCACCACAGGGGGGAATAATTATCTTTGAGGTAACCCAACTCGACTAATTAATGTGGGACAAACTCATCTACCTGTTGTCATGCAACCTCCGCACAGACGAATAGAAGCACGACATGTTGACAGAAACAATGAGCTGCCGTTCGTAACTGAGACATTGCATATTCAGGTGATTATGGTCAAATACATGACTGCTGTTGCAATGGCAGGTTTAGATTGGAAAACCGTTGAATCCTTGTCTGAAGCTGCTCTGGAGCTATATCCATTTATAGCGAGTACTTATCTGCAAATTTCATTACAAATAGGATCGATTTTGGTCGTCTGCAAAGATGCATGATTGAAGTCAGTTTCCAGAGGGCACCTTAAGCTCTGATGGCGGTGTCATACTACTGCGTCAGGTTAATCAACTTATTGATCTGCTGGCTGCAATTGCCGGCACACTTTGTGATCATCAGGACCTCACTCGCATTACACCCACCAAGATTTAGACTTGCAACACCCGTATACGCTGACTTCGAGTCATAAAGGCTTCAACGATCATGGCTAGCTTTGCAATGATCCTTTGATACAAACCACGGTTGGTTAGATTAAGCAATTGGACAGCAGCCTACATTACGTGGTTTCGAGACCAGCGTAAATCGTGAGTAGATCGTCACTTTGAAGCGAATACCGGTGGCGTAGCTCATCCTTTCTTTCACTAAATGCCCAACTCAGTTAATTCTGAATATTGATGCATCTGACATTCCTTTGGATAGTGAATAGGAAATGCAGTCTCCATCATCAAAACTACTGGTTACTCTTTTGCGTCACCAATGGCCCGATGTGCAATTCATTATGCGAAGAGATTCCGGATTCTGCCGACAATTACTGATTAACTGGTATGAACACAATTAAGTGCACTGCGTCACTGGACTAGCCCATTGCACTAGGCCACAAGAGGCTGTGAACCATTAGAGAAAAAAATTAAGGATTCACCATCAATACACAAGCCTTAAGCACTGTGCTGTCTATGAATTAACCTAAGGTGCTAGATCTGCTGCCCATCACATCGGCAGAAAAACAGATCCAGATCTTTGGTTAAAGAAATTAATCGAACGACGATCGATTAATGTAATTGTGATCGCACAAACCAATAAGACCTTTAGAATTATCTGGGCTTTGCTTGCGTACAGACGTGAACTCCAGCCTGATTACGCCGAAAAAATCAGCAGCATAATCAAGCCGATCAAATTGGATCACATCACACTGATGTAACAAAGGTTTGTTCAAATTTATACAGGGAAGTACACCCCACCAATTGCTCAGGCAATCATAAAATTAATGGCAAGATAGATCAGAACAGTAGTTGGCAAAGCTCGAACGAACTGAAGCACTTTGAGCGCGTGTAATCGATAGAGACGTCAACCAGCAGACACCATCAGGAACAGTGGCGCTCAGCCACACAAAAAGTCTGAGTGTACGACTGCAATCTCTCCCTTTTACCGTTAACAATTGAGGGTCTGTCGAAACAAGGGCATCCATGTACAGCTCATGTCGAGATTTGTATCCGCAGGGATGCGCTTATGTTTGGCGCACATACGCAAAAAGCCCCCGAAGGGGCTTTCTGATGAAACGTTCAGATTTCTGAACGTTTCTCTTAAGCAAGCGCGATGCTTAGAAGCGGTGACGGATACCGACAGCCACTGTGTTAGCCTTCACACCGTTCAACATTGCTACGTTGTTGACATAGGAGTAGTAAGCGTAAAGGTTTGTGCGCTTGGACAGATCGTATGTTGCACCGATAGATGCAATTGTCTGGTCAGACATACGGCTCACTGTCCATGTGTTAAAGGTACCGCCAGGGATCAATTGCTGGACAGAACCAAACACTTTCACATTGTCACCGATTGGTGCTGTCAGACCAACCATCCATGAGTTAGTACGAGCACCAGCGGCAAACAGCAAACCACCGCCACTGACTGTGCTACCTGCTGGGTTGCTTGTAAGCTCAGGCACGAGTGCGGTGCCACCAATCAAAGCTTGGTTGTTCACTACACCACCGATCTGCTGACCATAGGCTGCGTGAATTTTTGCGATTTTAAAATCATACGTTGCACCCAATGCCCAAACGTCGATTTTGTCGGAATTCAATCCTGCGGCATTCGGAGGAACGCCAACATATGCGCTTCCTGCTGCATTGATACGATCCCATGTACCAGCCACAAGCAACGGACCGTTTGCATAACGCAGACCAATCGAGATAGCACGTGTCTTGTTATTGGTTTCGTAAGCATAGGGTACGACAGGGTTCACTGGGTTGTTTGTGGTGCTCTGCAACACGCGTCCGTTACCGAGAGCGGTATCAAACGAATAACCCACTGCTGCTGTGAAACCGCTAAAGTTTGGTGTGGTGTACATCACCATATTCGAGTAACGAATAAAGTTTGTACCAAAGCTCTTTGTCAAAGCAGCTGTACCGAAAGCAGAACCGAAAGGATCAATACCTGAGAATGCATAGGTACTAGGTGCCGTACGACGACCCAGATCGATTGCACCCCATGTGCTGCTGCTCAAACCAACTGTCGACTGACGTGTAAAGTTGTTAGCACCTGTACCGTCATTGGCGTTCACTGAACTTTCGTATACAAAATTGGCTTTCAAACCACCACCGAGGTCTTCAACACCTTTCAAACCCCAGCGTGATCCGTTTTGAACACCGGACACCATACCGAATTTGCTCATTGAGCTTTTGGTTGTAATACCATCGGTAAATCTAAAGTTATTACCAGACTTCACATTCTGGAATTCGATACCCATGTCAACCACACCATACAGTGTGACTGAAGATTGTGCCGAAGCGGCGCCAGCAAAGCCAGCAAGCAGGGCGGCAGCGATCAGAGTCTTTTTCATTTAAGAAATCTCCGTTGAGTTTTATTTAACAAGAGCAACATTCAACCTCAGTTGTTTGCGCCCCCCTAACTCCGCTAAGGGAAGTTGTTGCCATTGCAGCAGATTTCTAAGGTTCTGGCTATGAATTCGCCGATTTATCTAAGAAACTGCCACAAAACTGTTGGGGTAACGCAACAAATTCAGTCGTACTATATTTTTGAGCTGAGGCATCATTTCGAACGTTTATGTGCGACTGCTCTGAAACGAAATGTACACCGCACCTCAGTTTTAAATCCAGCTTTACGCCCTATTTCTTCTATAAAACACCGTTTTAGCGCGTTTTTCTCAACTTTTTGTAGGCTTTATGCAACATTTCTCGATTTGTGAATTTCTAATCAAAGACTTTCTAATCGGCAATTAAACCGCTTATGTAAATCCAAGAACCGAGCTTATCGTCTGCAATTACCCGCCTTTCTGAAACCAGCAGCCTTGGCCTGAACTTCATCTGTAAAAAACTGCTGATTATGCGTCGCAACTTGATCGTAACTAGGACAGCCTTGGGGCAAGTGATACACGCGACTTCGTTTATTTCCGATGATGGGATTGGCTCCAGGGGGCAGGCTTCGATCCTGGCTGTGCGTTTCTCGGTCTTGTTCGCCCTTAGGCAACACGGATGCCTGCCCTACTACTTCTTTTGTACGTTGCGAATCAGACTGCACACCCTTTTCTTTCAGGGTTTTTAAACCCTCACCGCTAGGACGGTAATCTAATGTCCACGTTTTTTCGCCCGTTACAAACGGATTGTTGTGTCCCATTTCTGCAGCAATTCGCCGATCACGCTCCAATTCCCATGCATCAACAGGAAACTGTTTATGCCAAGCCATCAACAACCTCTGTTGCTGTCTAGACATTCTCAAGCCATATCGATCAAACATATAAAAGCTAACTCTGGCAACTCTGCCTTTGGCCTGGTCTCTGGGTTCAGTCGTACGGGCTTTAAAATCCGTTCTTGTCGTACATTGCCCATACTGATTCGGCATGCTTGTTGAAACCATACCGAAATTAAAATTGCTGCGATCTCCGTTTACCTCTCCAATCACAGGCGACAGATTGTGCAAATCTGCCTCCATGACATTAAAGACTGGATCATTTGCGGTGCAATTCTTGCGTCCACCCTGTTGCCAACATTGCCGTTGATGACCAATCGTCCAGGCAGGAACGATATGCTCCCATTCGATTCGGTTAGCTCGCTCCTGATTCTTTCGAACTTGGTACCCACAGGATCCCAAATCGACTCGCCCACCAGACTGACCTACCCAACGCCATTGGCAGCCGCAATAAAGTGTTCCCAGTTCCGACTGATTACGATCTGCGTATATTTTTGTGCGTGCGACTGTTTTCGCTTCAGAAAATGTCTGTGGTGCTGCGGCAACAGCCGAAACACCAACAACGAACAAAAGCATCGCAATCATGAAGCGCAGATAATTCCGAAGCATCTTTACAACCTATTCTTGTCAAACCCATTGATGGGGGTTCCACCCCAAAACAAATAGCGCCTAAGCATACCAGCGACCTTCTAATGGTCGACTAAAGCTCAGAACACTAGTTTGGCTAGATGTATTGCTGCTTCATGACTTACGAACTCAGTCGGTAAATTATCAGCTTCCTTTCCGCTCTCTGAATCATAAAGACTCTTCTCATGATGCGGCGGCTGAATGCCCATCATCACACCGTTTGCAGCCACTTTTGACTCAGCTCTTGCCTATGTGTTGCTGGATTAGATTCTTGATTGCTTTTGTGACAACTCACTTCACATTCCAAGCGCATTGAGGGCGCTTCTCGCCTCGCTACGCTCAACGATCCACGCTCTCAATAGCAAAAGAAAACCGAACGCCGAATCGGCTGCACCGATACGAAATTACGTCACACGTTGAACGCCGTCAAATAACCGCGCTTTCTGATCGGCGTTCACACTTTCCGGCCAAATATGCCTAAACTCATTGCCCACCGCTCATTTTGTCTGTAAACAGCTCGTCTTCGTACTAAGCATCCTTAAAAGATTAAAACGGTAGCACGTACAATATTGAAATTAATTTATATCGCTCATCAGTTTTCTAATGCCATCAAGCAGCTGATTGAAACTTTCAGAACGATTGCCACTTAGTCTCAACTGTTTTCCTATCTCTCTAGAACCAGATACTTTCTGATAACCTTTGGCAATACGCTTTAACTCCTGAGCCGCATTATTCATCCTATCAGGCGTCCGATACTTAGTATTATTTTGCAAACTGACCAGATTGGCTGGACCAATTGCTTGAGCAACCGAATACAAATCTCCCAAATAAAAGCTTTCTAGCTCTCGACAAGCAATACGAACTAACGCATAAGCACGGCCAGCCTCATGACATAGCCCTAATATACGTTGCTTGATTTCTCTACAATCGCCACTATCCTGATCCCTCATGACCAGAAAACGTGCTTTTGGATTCTGCCAAGCACGTAACCGAGCCACCAAACGCTTCTCCAGATCTTGCTTGCCTTCAAATACGACATAACGAATCGAGACACTGCCATCAAGTAATCGTGGCAAAACACCCTGCAACATGGCCTTAGCGGAAGGCTCCTCCAAAAACACCACCAACTCATTCATAGGGGATCTGCTCCCGGAAACAACCCATGCTTCCACAAATACCCCATCTGATCACCTTCGGCCACAAAAGCCTTTAATTGCGCATTATCCCGCGCACGGAAAATACTGGTATATCCTTTCTCTTTGGTTAACCAAAACACTTCGTCCAAATCCACCGCATTAAGAAAGTCTGGGGAATGGCTTGAAACAAATACTTGTCCACCTCGTTCGGCATAGGCTCTAAATTCTTCCGCCAGCTCCCACAGCAGGCTGGGGTAGAGCTGATTCTCTGGTTCCTCAATGCAAAGCAATGGATGGGGACTAGGGTCGTACAACAACACCAAAAAAGCGAACATTTTGATTGTGCCATCTGAGACTCTGCTATCAATGAATGGATCCTTAAAAGCGTCATCCTGAAAAGAGAGAATTAGGCGATTGTCTTGCGTCAGCACAGGTTTTATATCGGTCACGCCCGGCACTCGATGCTTCATCGCATTCACAATTTTCTGAAATACTTCTGGATAATTATCGTGAATATTACGCGCAACCAACTGTAGGTTATCTCCGGTGATCGAGAGGTGCTCAAACTCACCCAACGCTTCTTTACTACCTCGAGCACGGTTAATATGAAAATCTGAAATATGCCAGTTTTCAATCAATTGTCGAAAAGCACTAGCGGCTTGAAAGCGGGTAAATTGACCTAAGCCTTTAATTGCGAGCCCATCCCTACTAATTTCCTGATACTCACGTTGTAGTTCTTCGTTTTCCTTACCAAAATCCTCTTCATTGAGAATAGCGTAGCCCTCACCACCAGAGAAATCTAGAAAATGAAACGGAGAGCCGTAGCGACCACGTTTGTAGCGCAAAATCTCACGCCGCACTATCACTTGACCATCTTCTTGACCTATCTCTAATAGGTAAGTAACCAAGCGCTCGACACCGATCACGTCCATACGAAACTTGATTTCCAGCTCGATAGATTCTGCACCATCCACACCTCGACTCAACATTTCACGAAAACCACCCCGTACTTGCAAAGCTTGGCGTACGTTATATGTCAGACAATCCTTCAGAAAACCAAACACATCAAATAAGGTAGATTTACCGCTTCCGTTTGCGCCAACAACCACGCACAAACGTGGCAACTCATTCATTTCCGTTGCTTTGAAACTTTTATAGTTTTTCAGTCGAATACTTTCGATTCTCATGCTGCAGCCTTGTTAAAAATCTAGCCAAACCTAAATGCCACTTCGATCTTCATCCAACAAATCTAATCACGTTGTGGTGATACAGGACAGAAAACGCTCGTTACATCGTGATATCTTCAGTCTGCTTTCACAAACGTTTGATATGTACGGCAACTTTTGCCACCAGAGAGCAGCTTCTTCTCATCGAACTTATTTTAAATGTTTTCATAGTGAGGACATTTTCGCGGCTTAATATCGTTTGGACAAAACCAGTACTTTCATTGGCTCAAACGCCATGATTCAGAGCATCTATCTTTATATGTCCTGATTTGGGCATACACAACCATTTGCCCTCCTATTCATTTTGCAAATCAATAAAACCAGTCTCGCAACGAAATCTTTAGCATAAAAGATGCCTCTGAGACGTTTCAACCACCGTTGCCTCCATGCTGCGCACACAAAAAAACCCGCGTGACGCTTATGTTCATGCGGGCTTCTTCTTGGATCTTTAAATCGATTGTGATTTAAACAATCGATTTTTTAATTTGGTGCCGACGGCGAGAATCGAACTCGCACAGCTTTCGCCACTACCCCCTCAAGATAGCGTGTCTACCAATTCCACCACGTCGGCTTCATAACAAGAACGAGATTCTACCATTGAATTTAATCTTTTGCAGCAGGTATTGATGAACCTGACTGATCTGCTGCTCCAGATGCACCCGATGCGCTAGGCACCGCACTCGCTTTGGACTCAGGTGCTGCAGGAACAGATTGACTGGGCATAAAGCCTTCCATAATGCCTGTGTCTTGTTTGTCACCCGTCAAATTGCCCAAATAAGCTAAACCAATCGTTGCTGCAAAGAAAACAACTGCAGCCCACTTTGTAGCTCGTGACAAGAAGTTAGCCGCACCTGTGGAACCAAACAAGCTACCTGCTGAACCACTACCGAACGCAGAGCCCATATCAGCGCCCTTACCTTGCTGCAGCAACACCAGCACAATAATTGTGAACGATGCCAGTATTTGAACCACCAGCAGAATTGTGAATTGCGTAGACATAACGAGTAACTCGCTCCTAATGTGTATTTCTATCTCTTTCTATATTCAAGCAACCGCACGCTGTCTAGTCAGTTTGCGATTGCGTAAAATTCTGTTGCAACCAAAGAGGCGCCACCAACTAAGGCGCCATCAATGTTGTCCATGGCAAACAATTCGCCTGCATTATCTGGCTTGACGCTACCGCCATACAACAAAGGTACATTTTTCCCAGCATCACCGACCAGCTTTCGGATTAAAGCATGAACTTCACGCGCTTGTTCGGGTGTCGCACTGCGGCCTGTACCAATCGCCCAGACAGGCTCATAAGCAATCACGAGACGCGCAATCGCTTCATCACCCAACGCCAGCACAGGTTTTAACTGTCGCTCAATGACTTCGGCGACTTGCCCCTGGTCGCGCTCTTGCAATGATTCTCCGACACACACAACTGGCGTCAAACCGCCACGCAATGCGGCCAATGCTTTATCAGCCACGACCTGATCGGTTTCACCATGCAATGTGCGACGTTCCGAGTGTCCCACCAAAGCCCAGCGAGAACCAAATTCTGACAACATCGCTGCACTGACTTCACCCGTATACGCACCTTTGTCATGTGCGCTGACATCTTGTCCGCCCCAGGTGATCGGGGTGCCATCTAAAAGCTGTTGCGTCTGTGCCAGATAAGGTGCAGGGACGCACACAACCAGATCACTGCCGCATGTTCTGTCATAAAGCTCGCGCAGCTCACCGAGCAGAGCTTGGTTAGTCTGCAGCGAACCATTCATTTTCCAGTTGCCCATCACTAATCGACGCGCACGTGATGTGGGTGCGCTACTAAATTGAGTTTCCTGCGACGATGCAACTGAAGTATTTGTAGTCATGACTAAATTCAATAAGGTTGTATTAGAGATCATTCTTCTATGATGATCTGAAGACACCAACTTTTTAAATATTTCTATCGAAAGCGAGAGTGCGCTAACTAGCGGCGTCGGGCGACCCACGATCTTGTGTGTTCAACAATCGAATCGGTCAATACCCACAGCTAACTATAACGATCAATGCAATGGGGAATGCGTGACGCAACTCCCCATTGTAACGCTTCATTCTGTAAAAATCAGACAACTAGAATGATCTTACCGATCTGCTCACCTGCTTCCATCATGGCGTGCCCTGCGGACGCATCGGCTAAAGGCATGGTTGCGTGAATAATTGGCTCGATTTTGCCTGCCTCAAGTAAGGGCCAAACACGCTCTTGCAACTGTTTTGCGATCGCTGCCTTAAACGAAACAGGACGTGGACGTAAGGTCGAACCTGTAATCGTCAGACGACGACGCATCAACTCATTGGAATTAAACGAAGCACGGCTACCACCGAGTGTTGCAATAATCACAATCCGACCATCGTCGGCCAGACATTTCACATCCCGAGCAATGTAGTCGCCAGCCACCATATCCAGGATCACATTGACACGCTTGCCATCTGTGGCAGTTTTAATTTCCTCCACAAAATCTTGTGTTTTGTAGTTGATCCCTTTGACTGCACCAAGATTCTCCACGGCGGCAACCCGCTCATCGCTACCCACTGTGGCATAAACCTCATGGCCCAGCGCAGTCGCAATTTGAATTGCTGTTGTACCGATACCACTAGCGCCACCGTGCACTAACAAACGCTCACCTTCAGCCAAAGCACCTCGGTCAAACACATTAGACCAAACGGTGAAATATGTCTCTGGCAAACCAGCTGCCTGAATCATGGACAAACCTTTGGGTATGGGCAAACATTGCTCAATCGGTGCAACACAATACTCTGCATAACCGCCACCAGCCACCAACGCACAAATCTGATCGCCTTCTTTGAAAGGCGAATTGGCCAAATCACCTGAGACCACCTCACCAGCAATTTCCAGCCCAGGAATATCGGTTGCCCCTGGTGGCGGCGCATAATTACCTTGGCGCTGAAAGACGTCAGGACGGTTAATACCCGCCGCATGAACCTTAATCAACAATTCACCCGGACCCGCAACTGGCATTGGACGCTCAGTAATTTGCAGGACTTCTGGGCCACCTGGCTCTACGATTTCAATGGCTCGCATATTTTCTCCCAACAATTCATGACCAAACATTCATTATGCAACCTATCACGACTGAGGTGTACTTTTCTGGCATATTGGTGTTAGAATCTGCAACCTGTTAGATTGTTGTATCAAACAACAACTGTCTTTTATTCAAAGACAGATCTGTATCACGGTGGGTTGGCCGAGTGGTTGAAGGCACTAGTCTTGAAAACTAGCAAGGGGGTGACTCCTTCCAGGGTTCGAATCCCTGACCCACCGCCACTTATGTGCATACAACAAAGCCAAACGTATAGAAGCCCGCATATTCAAACGCATTGCGGGATTTTTTGTTGTTTCTATGTGTAGGACTACATAGCCAAGCATCCCCTATTAAGCCCTCGCCCTAAGTAGTACGCCTATTGTTGACTAATAAAGAGAGAGGACATCAGCTTCCAGTCTTGATCTTGCGTGCAATAACCTGAATCTGGGCCAACGCTTCGCGAGCTGTCTGATCAACCGGAATACCGTGTTCTCGGAACCAACGATCCTCAAACTCCCGAGTGAGCGCATCACGTTTAGCTCGACCAAGTGGTTTCGCCAAAATGCGCAACAATTTACGACGGCGCTTATATCGTTGCCAAGGTTTATTCTCCGCAGCTTGGTATGGATGATGACGCAAGCTCCAATCGTAGTGTTGATCTTGTATGCGTGCATCAATGATTTCAGCTCCCTCAAGAGAACTAATTAACGCAACAATGTCGTGGGAGACGGGCGACCAACTAGTTTGCCCACCCATTCGAAAAGTCGCCTTGTGATCATCGTTGAAACGACTCGGAAAAAAACCCTGTTCGTACAGATCTTCATCGGGAACCACAATAATCAAATAACCGCCAGGTTTAACCAAGCGCCACCAGCGGACCAACGCATCAGCAGGATCCGGCATGTGTTCTAAGCAATGACTACTATGGACTGCATCGTAGGCTTCAATCTCACGCAGCATATCGATCTGACCCGCATCACCATGCTCAAGATCAAACGGTTCGGCCCATGAGCAAACTGGATCACGACCGCAGCCAATATCAATCACTTTGCCTCGCAAATAGAGATCCGCAAAACCCGGACCACGTACTATATTAGTTTTTGTTGCTTCGTCCATAACTGCTACGCTCTACTTCATGATTCAATGAATTGTAGTGCATTGAGCAACGTACCATCGGAAGCGATTGACTGTATCCTCGATTAGGGATGTCAAAGACCGATAATCGATAAACATTCGAAACCTAACGTCAGACTCACATTACTTGCACCTCGATCAACACTGGTCAACAAAACAAAACGCAAACCAGTAACGTTTAAGTGCTTAAAAAAGAACATATCTGCCGAATAGCTATGACCTTGTGTCCAATATCGCTCGAATCTTCGCTTGATCTTCAGCTTGTTTTTCAATGGTTTTGGGTAAAAGCGCGATAATAATCCAGCCCAGAATAAACAAGAAGAAACCCAGTAAGGTTCCCGCAATTGGCCTACCCTTACCCGCACCGATCGCAAACCCCACACCACCGCTAATTAACACATACAAAAGAAACCCCATCTCCACTCCTTCTGCCCGTTCGTTTTTTATGCGACTCGGAACAACCGAACATCACCACAAACAAATCTTAGCCAAATTGCAACACCTTCCACCATATCTCAAACCATTTATCCAGCATAGCAACTGAATTCAAATAACTAGAATGACCGTTTAGCCGATACTGTTATTTAGTTACTAATTGCTCAGCATCGCTTATGATCAAGTTATCAGCACCTTTAAAGGAGACTGGCATGGCTGACACATGGTTAACCTCATTGATCACTGACACGCCACAAGAAGGCTTTGAACTCGCGATTACGATGAGCCGTCGTGGTGTCAAATACACACAACCTGACCCTGAAGTTCTGCATAAGTTGCGCCCCGTTTACGCAAACGATGCCAACACACTCACTGCCGCTTCACAGGTGATTGCCATCAACTTTCAAACGGTTGCTGCTGCGAACAATTACTGGCGCAAGTAACTTCCGATGCATTAAGAAACCAATGATCGGTTTCTTTGCAGTGACCTTACGAGACCGATGTCTCACGTTACACTCACACCTGATCGCCTTAAGGGCGCAGGTGTGTTTTTCATTCGGCCTCCATTCAAATTAATGAACAAAATTTATCTAATCAGTCTGATCATTGGCAGTCTGGAAGTGGCCTTTGTCACTTTCCTGACTCTGCAGTCCTACAACAGTAGTGGTTGGTGGATTCTGGCCATGCTGGCCTATTTCATTTACTGTTTCATCGTCGGTGGTACGCTTAAAAGCGTGTTGCTCCTTGCCGTCATGGCCATGTTCTTATCCATTTCGTATCTACATTACGGCTTTTGGGGTGCAGTCGGCATTTACGTCTTACTCGTCTTAGCTTTTGAACTGGGACCCTTGGTGCGTGGTAAACGCCGTATGAAACAACCCGACCCTGACCCTAAAACTGACTGAACTACGCCCTTTGGATAATTTACAGACGTCAGGATGAGCGTTACATTGAGACACACTGCGGTGTGTCTTTTTGTAAAATCCACAAAACATATACAAAAAGCTTGCCGATTCCGATGTAAGTCAACTAAGCACACCCACCCAAGGGAGGCCGTTCCATTGAAGCACTCTATTCTGATTGGCTGTGGTGCCGGGTTTTCTGGTGATAGGGTTGATGCGGCTTTACCTGTCGTACAAACCCTTGTGCATCGCGGTGGTCCAGCAGCCCTCATCTTTGAAAACCTCGCTGAACGCACATTGGCGATCAATCATCTGGCACGTCAAAACAACCCAAATCTAGGTTATGAGCCGCTACTCGAGTTAGAGCTGCGACCCATTCTGGCTTTATGTCTGCAACACAACATCACTATTGTGAGCAACTTTGGGGCAGCCAATCCACAAGCAGCAGCACGTAAAATTTTTGAACTGGCTTTTGAGCTCGGTTTAACACCACCCAAGATTGCCGTCGTGACAGGTGACGACTTATCAGATGCGCAAGGTCAGTCACTTCTCACGCAAACGCTCGGGGGTTCACTCCAATCCAAACGTTTTGTATGCGCCAATGTTTATCAAGGGGCACAGGCCATTGCACAAGCCATTTCTGCCGGAGCGCAAATCGTCGTGACGGGTCGTGTTGCCGATCCTAGCCTCGTGCTGGGTCCTGCCATGGCACATTACGGCTGGGCTGAAGACGATTGGGACAAGCTTGCCGGCGCCTCTATGGCTGGTCATTTGCTTGAATGTGGCTCCCAAGTCACGGGTGGTTACTTTGCAGACCCTGGCCATAAAGACGTTCCAGGCATGGATCAGATCGGTTTTCCGATTGCAGAAATCTTTGAAGATGGCACCTGCATTCTGACCAAAGCCGATCACACGGGTGGTCTTTTGAATCGACAAACCGTCATTGAGCAACTTTTATATGAAGTACATGATCCGGCTGCTTACATCACCCCGGATGTGGTTGCGGATATTACACAAGCACAGGTCACAGAAATCGCACCCAACATTGTTCAATTAACGGGTGTGCGCGGACACCCACGCACCAACACACTGAAAGTAAATGCTTTTTTTGATGGGGGCTGGTTTGGTGAAGGCGAGATTTCTTATTCAGGTCCTAATGCGCTGGCGCGCGCGCAGCTAGCTAGAGACACCCTCTCAAAACGACTGTCTCCACAACTGTCATTGCGATTTGATCTGATTGGCGTATGCAGCCTCTTTAATGATGACGACAGCACGCTTTTAAGTCAAAAGGAAGCCCAACTTACCAACGTGACCCCGTTCTCAGGACCACAAGATGTGCGCTTACGTGTGGCTGCCAAACATGACGATGTTTCAGCGATCGATGCTTTATTGCGTGAAGTCAATGCACTCTGGACCTGTGGCCCAGCCGGCGGCGGTGGTGTACGCGTCCATAAGCGCCCGCGATTGTCATTAGTCTCCTGCTTGCTTTCACGCGATCAGCTGCCCCAATCATTTGAGATTCTGTGAGGTCATTTATGCAATCAACTCGACTCTACGATCTGGCGCATGCAAGAACCGGTGACAAAGGCAACCGCATCAATATCAGTGTTATCGCGTACCAACCGCAAGATTACGAACGCTTAGTTCGTGAGGTCACCGAAGCCCGCGTCAAAGCACATTTTGCGTTTCGCTCACCTAGTCAGGTCACGCGTTATCTGCTTCCGAATTTACAAGCCATGAACTTTGTGATTGATGACGTCTTGCAAGGGGGTGTCAACGACGCTTTAAATCTGGATATGCACGGAAAATCATTATCTTTTCATTTGCTTTCTATGGAAATACAAGGACAGATTTAGAGACAAACATAGGGGTATAGGGCATGTCAGCGCTTAGGTAACGGTATGCTTATAAGTGAAAGATTGTTTTTTCTACCTTCAGGCTCTGCACTTACTGCAAAGGATTGAGTTTTGAATCAGTTAACTGACAGTTATGGTCGCAAAATTGAGTATGTGCGCATCAGCGTCACAGACCGCTGTGATTTGCGTTGCGCCTACTGTATGCCCGTGGGGTTTAAGGATTACCGCGAACCCGCTGGCTGGCTGCATTTTGATGAAATCGTTCGCTTGGCAAGCATCTTGTCGGCGCACGGTACTCGCCGCATTCGCTTAACAGGTGGTGAGCCATTACTGCGAAAAAACCTACCCGATCTAGTGGCTCGTTTGCGTGATGAAGCCAATATCCCGGATGTGTCCGTCTCCACCAATGCGGTGCGACTTCCCCGCTTTGCGAAAGCCTTAAAGGAAGCCGGACTTGCCCGCGTCAATATCAGTCTCGATAGTCTTGATCGCGAAAAAATCGCGAAAATCTGCGGCCGTGATGTCTTGCCACAAATTCTCGCAGGCATTGATGCAGCTCTAGAAGCCGATCTGCGACCCGTCAAAATCAACATGGTTTTGATGCCAGGCGTCAACGACATGGAAGTTGAAGACATGTTCAACTTCTGTCGAGAGCGCGGTTTAACGCTACGCATGATTGAAACCATGCCCATTGGGGATACCGGTCGTAAAACAGGCACTGTGTCACTGCAACCCGTGATGGCCAAACTACGCGAAGAGCACGGACTCATCCCCGTCATGATTCCACTAGGTGGCGGTCCTGCTCGCTACTGGCAAACACCAGATGGCAAAACACAGATTGGTTTCATCACACCAATTAGTGACCATTTCTGTGAGACCTGTAATCGCGTCCGTTTATCCGTCGATGGCACCATTTACCTGTGCTTGGGTCAAGAGGCTCGAATTGAAATGCGAGATCTCTTAAGACAGCATCCCGATGATGATAGACCGATTCTTGACGCACTGCGTCAAGGTATCGAACAAAAGCCTTGGCAACATGACTTCTTACAAACCCCGGAAAAAATTGTCCGTTTCATGTCCCAAACCGGGGGCTAATTCTTCACGACCGAGTGATATGTCCAATACAGATAAGCCACGCCGCCCTCTTTTAGATTTTGATGAGGCTCGACAACGCCTGATGGCGCATGCCCGACCGATCACACAAACTGAAACCGTTCCTCTACTGCAGGCGGTTAATCGCGTTTTAGCGCAGTCCGTGCAATCGCCCATGAACGTCCCTGGTTTTGATAACAGCTCTATGGACGGCTATGCCATTTGTCCAGAAGAAGCGACTGCCAGCCCAATGCGCTTGACCGTCACGCAGCGCATCGCTGCCGGCATGTGCGGCATGCCACTACAACCCGGACAAGCAGCCCGCATTTTTACAGGTGCTCCCGTGCCGCGCGGAACCTATGCCGTTATCCCCCAAGAAAACGTGCAAGTACTTTCTGAAACTGAAATTGAAACCCACGTGACTTGTGCACAAGGCGACTTCATACGCAAACGTGGGGAAGACATTTCTCAAGAGAGTGAGATACTGGCTGCGGGTACGTTAATACACCCCGCCCATCTTGCTCTGGCTGCGTCTGTCGGCATTACCGAATTGGTCGTTGCCCGCCCATTAAAAATCGCACTGTTACTAACAGGCGATGAGCTGGTTGAACCCGGTCAACCACTGGGCAATGGTCAAATCTACAATAGCAACCGTTATTGGTTGCAAACACTCCTCACACAATTAGGCTGCGAGGTCTTGGACCCGGGCATTGTGCCCGATACGGCCATCAGCACACAGCGTGCGCTGCAAGCTGCAAGCCATGAAGCCGACGTAATCATTACGTGCGGTGGCGTATCTGTCGGTGAAGAAGACCATGTGCGCGCAGCCGTGGAGTCTATGGGTCAGATTGATCTATGGCAAATTGGCATGAAACCTGGCAAGCCTCTGGCCTATGGCAAAGTCCATGACACCGACATCCTAGGCCTGCCCGGCAATCCAGTCAGTGCCTATGTCACATTTTTGTTAATGGGTTTGCCGTTTTTACGTGCACGTCTAGGTCAAGCAGCCCAACCGCTCGCCCATCAACCCATGATTGCCGGTTTTGATTGGCCCAGAGCAGACTCGCGCCGTGAATTTATCCGTGTGCGGCGCCGTACTGTCAGTCCGGGCGTTGTGGTCTTGGAACGCTGGCCCAACCAAAGCTCAGGCGTGATGAGCAGTGTGGCTTGGGCTGATGGTTTAGTCGACATTCCAGCCGGGCACTGTTTCTCAGCGGGCGACACGGTTGCCTACTTACCAATGGCTGATTTAATTGCCCTTTCATCATGACAATTACAATTCTTTTTTTTGGGGAACTGCGTGAGCAACTCGGTCGATCAGACGAAACGCTCGAGTTATCTGCTGACACAGTGACCGTGCAAGACCTCATCGATCAACTCACTGCTCAAGGTGAACCTTGGTCACAAGCCTTCTCCAGCCAATACCCACTCCAAGTAGCGGTCAATCAAGAGATGGCGCAAATGAGTAGCGCTATTCCTGATAAGGCTGAGATCGCGTTTTTCAGACCCGTAACGGGAGGCTAAGCGATGTCAGCAGCTCAACTTGAGATCCGAGTTCAAGCCGAGCCTTTTCAGGCGGGAGAAGAATACGAGAGTTTTCTGGCAGGCAACACAACCGAAGGTGCGTTTGCCTCATTTGTCGGACGGGTGCGTGATTTCAATACTGGTAGCACGGTGCATACACTGGAACTCGAACACTACCCCGGCATGACAGAGCAGGTCATTCAAGCCATCGCTCAAGAAGCCGCACAACGCTGGCCGATTGCTGCTGTTCGCGTCATTCATCGCTACGGCAAACTCTTTCCTGGTGACAATATCGTTTTAGTGCTCACCAGCAGCGCACACCGTCATGCCGCGCAAGATGCCTGTGCCTACATCATGGATCACCTCAAAACGCGTGCCACCTTCTGGAAAAAAGAACAAACACCAGATGGATCACACTGGGTTCAGCATCGACAAAGCGATGACGACGCGCTGTCCCGCTGGGAAACCGACGCTTCATAGAGAACAACAAGATGTCTAAACAACTCACGCACTTTGATGCCCAGGGTCAGGCCCACATGGTCGATGTCGGCAGCAAACCACAAACACCCCGTTTAGCACGTGCCAGCGGCCTGATTCAATTATCTGACGTGTCGTACACACGACTCACCGAAGGAAGCAGCAAAAAAGGCGATGTACTAGGCATTGCACGCCTTGCTGGCATCATGGCTTCCAAACAAACCGGCACACTCATCCCGCTGTGCCACCCCATTGCACTGACTCAAGTCAGCGTTGAGTTTGACCAAGATGCGCAACAACAAACCGTGCGATGCATCGCAACGGCACAAACTGTTGGCCCAACCGGTGTTGAGATGGAAGCGTTAACTGCGGTCAGTGTGGCTTTACTCACCATCTACGACATGCTCAAAGCCGTGGATCGTGCCATGGTCATTCGAGACATTCAACTCGAAGAAAAAGTCGGGGGTAAGTCCGGACATTGGTTGCGTCAAGACAGCGTCTAGCCGAAGATTTACGACAGCACACATTCTGTATGATGGACGGTTACTGTGCCGATTGATCACTATTTTTCAAGATCAGTTCATAATCTCACGGCTCAGGATCGTCCATAAAGATCCTCGAAACGCACGATATCATCTTCACCAAGATACGCGCCCGACTGAACCTCGATCATTTCCAGAGGAATCGCACCGGGGTTTTCCAAACTATGGATTTCCCCAACAGGGATATACGTAGACTGATCCTCTGTCATCAGGAAAGTTTTATCACCAATTGTCACTTTGGCTGTGCCCGAAACAACAATCCAGTGCTCTGCACGATGATGATGCATTTGCAAAGACAATCTTGCACCGGGCTTAACCGTAATGCGCTTAACCTGATAACGGTGGCCTGCGTCGATCGAATCATATTTTCCCCAAGGTCGATAAACAACACGGTGGCTCTGATACTCGTGACGGCCCTTACCCTTTAAGATCGACACGATCTGTTTGATCTCTTGCGCATCCGATTTATTTGCGATCAGCAAAGCATCATCTGTATCCACAACGACTAAGTTCTCCACACCAAGTAGGGTCACAAGTTTGCTGTGCGCACAGACCAAATTATTTTGGCTATCTTGCAAAACAACATCTTCAGTCGTCAGATCATCACGAACCATCACGACATTGCCGTGCTCATCTTTATCCTTGATTTCCCACAATGCTGACCAACTTCCAACGTCACTCCAACCCGCATCCAGCTCCGCAACCACCACTTTGTTATTTGCTTGCGCACACAAGGGTTCCATCAGTGCGTAGTCAATCGAGTTTTCAGGGCAATCCATGAACGCCTGTGCATCAATGCGTGTGAAGTCCTGATCAACTGTCACGGATTCCATCGCTTTTTGGCAAGCACTTAATATTTCAGGTTGATATTTACGCAGTTCTTCTAAGTACTGGTCTGCACGCAACATAAAGATGCCACTATTCCAAAGGTAATCACCTTGATCGAGATACTCTTGCGCAGTCGCTGCATCAGGTTTCTCTACAAACGCTCGCACTTGCCGTAAATCATGACCTAACTCATCACCTGTATGGATGTACCCATAAGCCGATGTCGGTTCTGTTGGTGTGACACCCAAGACACCAAAACAACCCTCCTCCACCTGTGGCAACAAACGACACACAGCCTGTCGAAATGCCGCATCATCCAAAATAGTGTGATCTGTCGCTAAAACGAGCAGCACAGGGGAACTTTCACAAGAATGTTGGATGGCATGTAATGCTGCAAGTGCAATCGCTGGCGCAGTATTGCGCCCCACAGGCTCCAACAAAATATCAACATCGAGTTGCTGTTGACGAAGTTGTTCTGCAACAAGAAACCGATGCTCCTCATTACAAATCACAATGGGTTTTTCAACCGGCAATCCTGACAAACGTTGAGCCGTCTCCTGCAACAAGCTCAGATGACTGTTGAGCGCCAAGAATTGTTTGGGATAAGCAGCACGTGACAATGGCCACAAACGCGTGCCGGATCCTCCGGCCATAAGAACTGGAATCATTTAAAACACCATTCAGCATGCTGATGCACGTACGACCTGATCAAAAACCACATTGATCCAATCACTGTGGTTTTGCTTTTAATGATGAAACAAGGCTATCTTTTTTATACGAACTTAAACTTTAAGAGCTTACTCTATTGACGAATATTGGTCTGATTGTCTAAAAACCATTGATACGTCTTACGTAACCCATCCTCTAATGCAGTATTTGCCTGCCAACCTAAGGCTTTCAAACGCGAGACATCCATCAGTTTTCGGAGCGTACCATCTGGCTTACTGCTGTCAAAACAAACATCACCCTTAAAGCCGACCACTTTTTTCATAGTTTGAGCCAACTCAAAAATCGTGCAATCAACACCGGTTCCAATGTTGATGTGTGACAGCATCGGTTGAGTATGTGCTTCATACGCTTCCTTGTCCAAGCGCATGACGTATACACAAGCAGCCGCCATGTCGTCAACATACATGAATTCGCGCATCGGTTTACCTGTGCCCCAAACGACCACTTCGTTATCTTTTGCGATTTTCGCTTCATGAAAGCGACGCATCATGGCCGGGATCACATGACTATTTTCCGCATGAAAATTATCACCCTGACCATACAAATTGGTTGGCATCACACTGCGATAGTCCCGTCCATATTGGCGGTTATAACTTTCACACAGTTTAATGCCTGCAATCTTTGCGATCGCATAAGGCTCATTGGTTGGTTCCAACGTACCGGTCAATAAAGCATCTTCACGCATGGGCTGCTCAGCCCACTTTGGATAGATACACGAAGAGCCTAGATACAATAGCTTTTGAACCCCTGACAAATGGGCTGCGTGAATCACATTACTCTGGACCATCAAGTTTTCATAAATAAATTCGGCGGGATAGGTATTGTTTGCATGAATCCCACCCACCTTGGCAGCTGCTAAATACACCTCATCAATCTGTTCGTTTGAAAAGAAATCTTGCACAGCAGCTTGATCAAGCAAATCCAGTTCAGCACGGCTTTTTGCGATCAATTCAATATTTTCATTGCCTTGCAATTGACGCACTAACGCGGAACCCACCATACCACGGTGACCAGCAACATAAACACGCTTAATCATGGCTATTCATTGATGACAAAGGTTTCATAACCATGTTCTTTGAGCAAAGCATGGCGTTTAGCTACTTTAAGATCTTCAGCCACCATTTCAGCACACATTGCTTGGACTGAGATCTCAGGAACCCAGCCAAGCTCACGCTTAGCTTTGGACGGATCGCCTAGCAAGGTTTCAACTTCGGCTGGACGGAAATAACGCGGATCGATACGCACTAAAACATCCCCTGCTTTCACAGCGGGCGCCCGGTCACCTGTCACCGACTCCGCAATTCCAATTTCATCAACACCTTCACCTTCAAAACGTAATTGAATACCCAGTTCATTCGCTGCCCAATTGATAAAAGTCCGTACGCTATGCTGCACACCGGTGGCAATCACATAATCCTGAGGCTGGTCTTGTTGCAACATCAACCACATCATGCGGACATAATCTTTAGCGTGTCCCCAGTCTCGTAACGCATCAATATTGCCCATATACAGGCAGGTCTCCAGCCCTTGGGCAATATTTGCCAAACCACGCGTAATTTTTCGGGTCACAAAAGTCTCGCCCCGGCGTGGACTTTCATGATTAAAGAGTGTGCCATTGCAGGCATACATACCATAACTTTCTCGATAATTCACCGTAATCCAGTAGGCGTAAAGCTTTGCAACTGCATAAGGTGATCGTGGGTAGAAAGGTGTCGATTCCTTTTGGGGTGTTTCTTGCACCAAACCATAGAGTTCACTGGTACTGGCTTGATAGAAACGTGCTTTTTTCTCCAAACCAAGCAGACGAATCGCTTCCAACAGACGCAGCGTCCCCATGGCATCCACATCAGCTGTGTATTCGGGCAACTCAAAACTCACTGCCACATGGGATTGTGCGCCGAGGTTATACACCTCGTCAGGTTGGATTTTTTGCATGAGATGCGTCAAATTCGAAGCATCTGTTAAATCACCGTAATGCAGAATAAATCGTTTATTGTCTGTATGCGGATCTTGATAGATATGATCGACGCGCTGGGTATTAAAAGATGACGATCGACGTTTAAGACCATGCACCTCATAGCCTTTCTCGAGGAGAAACTCAGCAAGATAAGAACCATCTTGACCTGTCACACCTGTGATCAACGCTTTTTTAACCATCGCCCCACTTTCCATAAAGATCGTTTGTAGACATTCTATGACTGATAATACAAACAAGAAAACCGCTTTAAGCGGTCATGATCACAAGCATACATGGATTGTTACTTAAAAACTAAAAGCACTTAATTTAAATAACGCCTCTTTATTCGCTAAATATTTCTTTGGCATAAACTCTTTACGGTGCTACACTTCACACCAACAATACCCCCGCTTCTCTTCATTCCTTCGGGTTCGAATGTAGCGCACTGTGAGGGGTTACTCGTTTGGATTGTCTGCTTTACACAGGTGAATCAACAGCTGCCATGCTTGCGAGCGCAGCCTCATCATGAATAATGATTCTTGGCCCATTCACGGTAATGAGCCCTTCAGTGGACAGTTTCTTAAGCGATCGAGAAAACGTCTCAGGCTGCAAACCCAATTTAGATGCAATCGTGCGCTTATGAAACTGTAAGTTTGCTTCTGGGCCGCTGCGCGGTAAATTCAACACATACTCGGCCACACGTTGTGCAGCATTTCTAAAACTGGACGACTCAAGATCCTGAAGCAAGGTTTCAAGCCGATTGCTTAGTGAAACTAAAATCTTCACAGATAGCTCATGAGACTGCTTCATCGCATTGAGCAAATCCGTTTGTTTAAACGCCAGTAATCGGCAAGCCCCTAATGCTTTCGCTTGCGCAATCCAACGCTGTTTAGGCAAAAGCACACTTTCCCCAAACGTATGTCCTGGACTAAAAATCTCCACCACTTTCTCAGGTGCTCGATCTGTCACATCCCCTGAAGAGGTACTTGGTGGACCCGTCATCACAAATTGCAACTGGCCATGCACCAACACATAAAAACGGTCAACCCTGTCACCACGCTCAAACAGAATCTCTGACCGTTTCAGTTCGACATGCTCAGCCATGCTGATTAACCAAACCAGCTGAGCCTTGGCCATGCCATCAAACAGGTTCAGTGCCAACAACATACGCTCTAGTTCAAGGGTTGTTCTCACCATGTCAAATGACCTTTGAATAACGAACGAGTGGTGTGCCTTCCCGAAGGTAACGGTCAAACCGCATGGCAACGACTCTCGCTAAAAATCGCCCTTTCGGTGTAATGACGATGCCTTGCTCGTTCAAATTAACCAGACCATCATCAATCAAATCTTGTAAAGCATTCAATTCCTGCTTGAAGTAGTCCGCTGCATCAATCGACCATTTCTGCTTCACATCCGCAAAATCCAGCTGCGCTTGACAGAGCAAAGTATGAATCACATCGCGTCGGATCTCATCATCCTGACTCATTTCAAGCCCACGAATCAGTGGCAATTCACCTCGATCCAAGTGCTCTTTATATGTTTCGAGATCACGCGCGTTTTGAACATACACCCCACCTACACGACCAATCGCAGACACTCCCAATGCAATCAAATCACTGTCAGCACGCGTGGCATAACCCTGGAAGTTACGTTGCAAAGTGCCGTTTGTAAGTGCTTGGGCGAGTTCATCCTCTGGCAATGCAAAATGATCCATCCCGATATAGACATAACCCGCACCTAGCAAGGTCGTCACAGCTTGTTCGAGCATGGCGAGTTTTTGTTGGGGTGTTGGCATCTTCTCAGGATCGATCCGACGCTGCGATGTGAAACGATGCGGCAAGTGTGCGTAGCTATAGAGTGCAATCCGATCTGGTCGCCAAGCAATCACCGTCGCCAGTGTCTGCGTCATGGTCTCCTCGGTCTGATAAGGCAGGCCATAAATCAGATCCATATTGACCGAACGGAATCCCAGAGCTCGAGCTTCATTCAGCACTGACTCTGTCAACTCTTTAGGTTGAATTCGGTTCACTGCTTTTTGCACCTGAGGATCCACGTCTTGCACGCCCAGGCTCATGCGGTTGAAACCTAGTGATCTCAATAGAGCCAAAGAGCCTTCAGGCAAACGTCGTGGGTCAATTTCAATGGAGCACTCCGCATCGTCTTCAAAGTCCCAAGTCTCGCGCAGCATGGCAAACAAGCGCGTCATTTGCTCATTCGTCAGAAAGGTTGGCGTTCCCCCGCCAAAATGCAACTGCGTCACACTAGGGCGTTGTGCAAACAACGTCTTCACCAGCGCAATTTCTCGTTCCAGATCATCAAGGTATTCATCTGCGCGACTACGGTGACGCGTGATGATCTTGTTACAGGCGCAGTAGTAACACAACGTGTCACAGAACGGAATATGGACATATAAGGAGAGCGGATTGTCCTGCATGCCGACTTGGCGCGCACGAATCGCTTGTGAATACTCATCAGCCAACGAAACTGTCTTAAAGCGGTCGGCGGTTGGATAGGATGTATAGCGCGGTCCATGGCCATCATGACGCGCCACTAGTTCGGCATCGAACTGCTCAGAGGTAACTGTTTGTATCTTCATGCACGATACGATATACCCTGAGCGCTCAATATGGCTCAATTCCCTATGACAGAAATTTGATTTAAAACAAGGTCAGATAAAACAGTTGCTCAAAAGCGCCTTAACTCACATATCAGAGATTCTGTTGACAGAAGCATCAGAAAACGAACTAACGTACTGATCACAGTGTTAATTTTCAGAAATACCATCTGTATTCAGTCGAATATCACATAGTGCTTGACCATTTCTATGTCGCGTGACGATTTGCGTATATCCGGACTCTAAGTGTCGGGTATAGGCCGCTGTCTGGAATAACGGCGCTTGAGCCTTGGCTTGTGCCAATTGTGCTTTTAATCGGTCAAATCCGCCTGATTCTTGCGCCAATAACACTGCCCGTTCTTCAAATTGCTTGGCATCTCGAGTCACTAGTTCAGGCATTCCAAGTGCCTGCACCATACTCTCGCCCACACAACTGGCGAAAGAACGGCCTGTTCGCGTTAAAACAGGTAAACCCGCCCAAAGTGCGTCACTACCCGTTGTATGAGCCCCATACGGGAAAGTATCCAAAAACAAGTCGGCTAACTGGTAGCGTGCCAAATGCTGCTCATATTGCTCAGTTCGACCTGCAAACACCAAACGATTCGCATCAACACCCTGTTTTTGCGCCTGACGCTTTAAATTATCCTGTGCCACAGGATCTTCAGAGTAAAGCCACAACACGCTATTGGGTACGCGTTTCAGGATGCGCATCCAACTTTCGAAAACCATTGGCGTGAGTTTATACAACTTGTTGAAACAACAAAACACAACAGCCTCTTGTGGCAGACCAAACTGTGCTCTGCTGAGTCCATCTGCGTTCACCTGACGACTATCGTCATTGGGTTGAAACGAATCCGGCATGTAAATGACATGCTCAGTCCAGGACGTACGCATCTGTGCTGGAATCACAAAGGAGTCTGCAATCGTATAGTCAATGAAATGATCGCCTGAAGTGCCTGGATAACCTAAATAGCTGATTTGCAAAGGCGCTACACGCGCTTTAAAAATTGCAGCTCGACCGCCCTCGGTATAACCATTCAGATCAATGGCGATATCCAGATCATGCCCACGCACAAACTCCACTAAATCCGTCACACTCATCGCACCCACTTCAAAGAAGCGCTGACAGGCCCGACCAATTCTGGAACGCATCTCGCTGGTGTTTTGTGCATCGAGCGCATAACCCAAAACCTCAAAACGTTGCGTATCATGGTCCTCAAGCACACCTGCTATTAAAGTTGCAACCGGATGATCACGAAAATCAGATGAAAAGTAACCGATTCGAATTTTTTGATCATCCTTAGGAAACTCACTCGACAGACTTTGTTGGACTTCGGACAAAGGTGGCAAATCAGGCTGCTTCACCATGTCTTTCGCATACATCTGAGAAAGCCTTTTAGATAACTCTGGATCATCGCTCCCATTCAAAAGTTGAATAGGGCTACAAGGCATCTCGCCCTGTCGAATCCGACCTTCTATACGACTCCAGGTCTGTTTATATTGCTGCCAATCACATTGCATACTGCGCACATAGGCCAAATTACCTGCAATGAAAGGCTGGTGCGCATTGAGCTTTTGCGCACGTGCGTAATGTTCAGCGGCTTGCGCATATTCATGGTTACGCATCAGCACATTGCCTAAATTGACACGTGCTTCCAAATAGTCGGGCGCGTGAGACACTGCCAAACGGTAAGCGGATTCTGCTTCTGCCCACTGCCCTAGTGCCTCATATAAAAGACCCAGATTATTCCTAGCACGCACAAATTTGGGATTGATCTGTAAGGCTTGCTCAAAAACAGTCTGTGCACGCTCAGTCTTCTGATGACTCATAAGCGCACAGCCTAAATTATTTAGCGTATCCAGTGAATAAGGATCTAGCTTCAGTGCAGCCTCATAATCTGCGATTGCCTGATCAAATAAACCCTGCGCTCGAAAGACATTTCCTCGACCGAATAGAGAATCGACATTCTGTGGCGAGATCAACAAAGCTTGCTCAAGGGCTTGGCGTGCATTTTCTAATTGATTTTGTGCCACATAAACGAGCGCAAGATTGTTCCACTGAACAGCTTGGTGTGGATCGAGCTTTGTTGCTTTTTGAAGTTCATCAATGGCACGCTGCAACTTCCCTTGCTGAAAATAAGTGACACCCAACAAGTGGGCAGTTTCTGCATGATTAGGAAACTGTTTCTGGATAGATCTTAAAACGCTTAGCGCTTTTTCTGGTTTACCTGTTTGCAGAAAACCTGCAACCTGATCTAAACGCGTTTCGATATCCACCGAGCTTCCTTATTTTAGATGCGAAGACCCAAGCACCGCACTCTACGGGCATAGGCTTTAACAGTCGCATATTTGATTGATACACAGGATTCATGCCAGCAAGCACATCAGCCGACTAATTTTGCATGAAAGCACAACAACATGCGTAGCATGATCCCTGAACTTTGATTCTATCGCAGCACCGATCAAAAAACGATTGACCGCACCCGAGCTTTTCAGGCTCACGCGCTCCGAGAAAGACTTGGGCATTTTCTGAAGCAGCTCTATTTCATTAACGTTTTCAACAAAAATTATCGTTTTATTATCAATTTCGTGCAGACATTAACATTTTTATGACGATTGAACGAATGTTTCACGTATCATATCTTCCCGAGTCAGATTTTTGACTATCGTCAGGAAATTCAATCATGCAAGTAGGCTTTAAAGCACTCGTCGATCGCTACGGTATTGCACTTGCACAACCACTACGCATCGAGTCAGTGATCAGCAAAACACGCACGAGTCACGAAAGCAACGGGCAGCTTAAAAACCAATACCCAACGAGCTATCAGCCAGCGGATGATTTTGCGGGACATTTCGAGTTTGGTCTCAAGTACGAAGAAATTCATCTCGAATTTTTTGCCCGCCTGTTTGCTGCAGTTGGCCCCGAGCCTATTGAGGCTTGGTGCCGGCAAGCACCTTTTGGTCAATATGCTCGCCGCACTGGTTTTTTGTTCGAATGGCTAACAGGGCAACATTTGGATGTTCCTGACGTGACAAATGGCGCCTACGTTGATGCCATTTCTTCACAGCAGTACCTAACTCGAGTTAAACCGCTGCGAATACGACGCTGGCGTATCAATGACAATTTCCCTGGTGCACCTGAGTTTTGCCCTATTGTTCGCCGGACTGAGGCCGTGCAAGAAGCATTGCAGTTGGATCTGAACGCTGCACTGTGCGAACTCAACCAAACTTTTGGTGCCGACACCTTGATGCGCACAGCTAGTTGGCTGATTTTCAAAGAATCACGCGCAAGCTTTCTCATCGAAAAAGAAGCCGATCAAAGTGACAGAATTCAACGATTTGCGCATGTGATCGCCAAGTATTGTGGCCATATCGAGAACCCACTGAGCCAAGACAGCCTACACACATTACAAGCCGACATTTTAGGGCATAATGCGCTAGGTCTAGGCTTAAGACGCTCTCCTGTCTTCGTAGGTCAAGCAACGATGCGCGAAGATATCGTGCATTACATTGCTCCACACTACGAAATGCTAACTGAGCTGCTCGAAGGCCTAAAAGTAGTCGAATTGGCAACCCGGGGAGCTGAACCAATCGTTCGAGCCGCTGTACTCGCCTTCGCCTTTGTTTACATTCATCCTATGCGCGATGGCAACGGGCGTATTCATCGATTTTTAATTAATGACACGCTAATTCGTGATCACGCGATCCCTGATGGTGTGATCCTACCTGTATCCACCACTATCACAAGCTCAACTGATTTTCGGGCACGCTACGACCGCACCTTAGAAGTATTTTCGAAACCATTCATGCAACGCTACGCAACGTCTTACCGATTCGGCAATCCTGTCGTCTACGAGGATGGCACGCGAAGCAATCTACTCTTTGATGACAGCGATGATGCGCAGTTTGCGTGGCGTTACCCTGACTTAACCGAGCACGTTCTATACACCGCACGGGTCATTGCGCATACGGTTCAGACCGAAATGGCCGATGAGGCTCGCGCACTAATAATTTTCCAACGAGCTCAAGACCAACTCAAAGAGGTGTTGGAGATGTCCGATCAAGATGCGAATCGCATCATTCGATCTCTTAAAGAAAACAACTGGAAAATTTCTGGAAAACTAAAAAAAGCGTACCCACAATTGGATGATACCCAACTGGCTGAACGTATTACGGAAGCCGTGCAATCAGCCTTCGAGACATAAAACCACCATCCCTTGAACCTCAAACCCTCAGCGTCCAGACATAGAGCGGGTCTTCAAAAGATTGAATGTCCAAAAGCTCGCGGATGCCGACAAAATCTATTGGTTATCCCTCATACTCATATTGCTGCCACAGGTTATACATTGAACAAATAGCTAAAAACACTCACTTACACAGCCATTGCTGTTAAAAAACGCAGACGGATGAGTCGTATAAACGAGAAGACAACAACATGAAACTTCTTAAAGGCCTCATTTTAATCTTGAGCGAATTGCTTGCGGTCACCTCTGTGATCGTACTAAAGACGTTGCTGAATATATTGCTACATTGCTACTCAGAGGTTTAATGGCACTCCAAAGGAAAAAGTCATTGAACTTCTATCACACGGAGCTAATCCGGATTGATGTGACGTCATTGAAGGGCTTTCGCAGGGAGCCTACCAACCACCTGATCAAAAAACACAATTTGAAAAAAATCGAGCCATTAATCAATTTGCAGAGGACATGTACGACCTTTGTATGAGTCTCTAACCATACCTAGAATCTATCACGCAACAGCTCTGGTTTAATTTGCAACCAGCATCAAACGTCCACAGAATTTCATGGCTAGATTTCGTCATTTAAGCACATGATTTAGTATGGAATTGTGAAATAAAACTTAAATCCAAGAAGGATAAGTTACTGGTGCCCGGGACCGGAATCGAACCGGTACGATCTATGATCGAGGGATTTTCTTACCACTTCGGCTTTCGCCGCCAGCACGGATGCTGTTCGTGGTCTGGAGCACGCCTTCACCATAGCCTTTAGGCCGTAGGTGCCCGCCGTCTGCTCTCTACACCTTCCCAACTCTTTAGAACTGGGCTTGGCTCGGCGTTGGCTCGAATGTCACAACATTCAGGGCTTTCGCCGAGTTTGACGGGCTTCACTTCGGGCGTTTCCCCCCGAAGGCTCAAATTGTTTAAGTCCCTTGCGTCTACCTATTCCGCCACCCGGGCTTTGGGTGCTATTGCGGCAACCTACTCTTTACTGAAAACATCGTGATCACGATCAACGACTCGGTAAACATTCAGTAAAACTGTATCCACAGCTGGGTCATAAGAACCTGACTGATGAATGCAGCAAGCTATTGTAGCCTTAAACTGCGTTAGTCCAAAATGCAGTGGCTTTAAATAGACGAATTGTTTTGAATAAGCGACAAAAAGTCTCGAGGATGGTGCAAGATTTCTCGCAAACCATGGCAATCAAGCGGTTTAGAAAACAAGTAACCTTGGAATTGGTCACATCCAAACCGTGCCAGCAAAGCAGCTTGCTCAGAAGTTTCCACGCCTTCCACGACAACAGTCATCTCCAGATCACGCACAATCCCGATCACACCTTCCACAATATTGGCATCTACATCATTTTCTGTGACATGGATCACAAAGGATCGATCCAGCTTCACTTTATGTACGGGCAAATCACGCAGATAGCTCAAACTTGAATACCCAGTCCCAAAATCATCTAATGCAGATCGAATACCCATCGCTGCCAAGGCATGCAGTTTTTTAATGGTGGTGTCTCGATCTTGCATCATCAGACCTTCAGTCACCTCGATTTGCAAGTATTTCGGTTCGATTTGAGCGCGCTCTAAAGTGGATGTAATCACAGTTAAGAAATCTTCACGCTGAAAGAACATGGGTGAAATATTCACCGCAAAGGGCACAACGCGATCAAACGTTGGCAAACCCATCTCGGTCGCCTCGGTACAGGCCTGCTCCAACGTCCATTGCGTCAGTGACAAAATCTGTCCAGACTCTTCAGCCATGGGAATAAATACGGCGGGTGAGATAAAGCCATGCACAGCGTGCCTCCAGCGCACAAGCGACTCCATCGCTACAATCAGCCCTGTACGCGAATCAACCAAAGGCTGATACACCATATTTAAATCACCATCCTTAATCGCTTGACCCAGATCCTGCGCCAAAGCAATTCGCAATGCAGCAGCACGCCCCATTTCATCGTTGTAATAAGCAAACTGTGTTGTCGCTTTGCGCTTAGCCTCTAGCATTGCCAAGTCAGCCTGATGGACTAGTGCCATAGGATCTGTGATCTCTTCATCGGTGCTACTACTAACACCAATCAGCGTTTTGATACTCAGATGACGGCCTTTAACCGACAGAGGTGCGTCCATTTGTTCTAACAAATCGTATGCCAGATCAGTCAATTCCTGCTGTGTCATTCGGGGCAAACAAACCACAAACTCCGCCCCATCCAGACGTGCTAGCCAAGCAAATGGTGGAATAAACTCCCGCAAACGAACAGAAGCCGCACGAATGAGCGCATCTCCCATCTCATAGCCCAATGAGTCATTGATGAGACGCACACCGCGGATCTCCACAAACATCAACGACAATCCGCGCTGACTGTAATCCGTTCGATTCCAAGACTGCAAGACTTCCTGAAACAAGCGTCGATTGGGCAAATCCGTCAATGCGTCATGGCGGGCATTCTCAAAGAGTTCGACCGCCCGCTCTTGCGCAAGTTGCGCCATGCGTTGGCTAAGCGCTGCGACGAACGTAAACACGAGTCCGATCAACAAAATCCAGATCGGATAATCCGCCATTCCGATTTCGCCCGGCATCTTTTCTTTCCAGAACGCCACCTCGAAATTAAACATATCTTCAAGCTGACCACGGTCATAAGCCACCGCGATCGCCTGATTTTCATTGACTGGACCGGGTGTTGCAAAAAACTGGCCGAGCGCAGTTCGTACATTGAAGCAACAGGGTGGCTCATCTTCTGTAAAAGACTGACGTACCAAACCACCCATGTCGATGGTCGCCACGACAAACCCGCCGTCCACGACCTCGAAGGGGGCAAGTACAAAGGCAACATCAGGATGTGTTTTCAATAGACCTGGGGTGGTCATTTGTGCCGTATTGAGCTGTCGGGTTGTTTTTAAAATCGCATGAAACCCAGGTAAGGTTAACGCCTCTTCCAACAAACCATCTGTCCGTGTGTCCCCATGCACATCGCCTTGGAACTCACCAGACTCAGTCAATAAACTAATTCGCGTAATTTCAGTGAAATCGCGAAGATAGCTGCGAATCTCTTGTCGAACGTATTGTGGGGCTGGCGCATGATCCAGAGAATCCCAACGATCCGACATCCGCTGCATCGCACTGACAGGCTGAATAAACGACAGCTGCAAAGCCTCGGTCACCATCTCAGCGCGAGCTTGCACATAACGATTGACCTGATCAATGTCGCGCTCAATCAGCGTGTATGCACCACCCACACTCACCAACGAACCAATAACACACCAGAGAATCACGCGTCGATCGATCGGCTTTGATTGATCTGAAAAAAACTTCGTGTCTAGAAACAAGATGATCAATGAGCCAATGGCTAAAAGGACGGAAGCAGTCAACAAAAAACCGTCCCGATCACCTTGCCACCACAGTGCCCAATGCTCTCCGTAATTGGCCACTAAGATGGCCAATAATGCGAGCAAAGCCAGTAGTTTTGCAAAACGGCGTCGCCCGGCCGTCATAGGGTGTTCAATACTCGCTGTGTCTAGAAGATAGAAGCTGATGGCCAGTAGTACAGCAGACAAGATCAGTAGCGAGGCAACCGCAGGCGCCATAAACACGTATGACACAGGGTCAGGGCTCGTCAGTCGCCAAATACCAACCCAGCCTGCAACACCAACCCAAAAAACAGCCGTCATACTGACAATGAGATACAAACGGATGTATTTTTTTGTATCTAATACACGAACAGGGGTTTGCGCCAGCGATGACAAGGTTTTAAACATACGTTGGTTCCCCACGGACAGAGTAAAGATCATTTTGCCCTAGATTCATTGGGCAAACCTAAGTCTGTGACAATTTCATCACAGACCAATCAGAGCGCATTCAAGATAACACTATACTTTTATTAAAATTAACTAAAACACGCCCTATTCACAAAACATTACGCGTTTGGAACCCAATGACCACTCCACAGTTGGGACGGTTTTTCTGATGCTTGCACCTGTGCACTGGTTTCCCAGCTCTCCCGATGCACCGCAACCCCAGCATAAATGCCATAGCCTTCGCCGGTATCAATGGTTTGCGCCGCACGAACACCTTCACCTGCACGCAAACTAGCACCCACCAAAATCGAACCTTCAGAGATCACACCCCAGCCGGCTTCCAAATGCATCTGGCAATGAATATCACCAAACGCGAGCAAACCTTGCCCGACCGTCAGATGACCGTTCACCGAAACAGGCCCTTTGACATGGACTGACCGACCACAGCGCAAATCATGCTGAACCTGTAGCTCTTGCCCAACTTTCAGATTACCACCGACATTGACTTCATCTGCGCAGTCCAGCGCCCAACCCACCGTCAAGTCTTCCTGGCATTGCAACGTACCCTGTGTCTGAAGGCCCCAGCCAACTTTGAGTGACCCACCTGCGACGACGTCACCCATCACATCTAAGCCGCCTTCAATGCGTGCATCATTGGCCACATGGAATCCGCTAGGAACATCAGGCTCTCGATCATGGCCAGCACGCACGCCACCACCTACAGTCAACGTGCCGCCAACGCGTAGCAGCTGATCAACTTGCACATTGCCTTTAACCACCAAAGAACCTGCAAAAACCATTGCAGCCGCATCGATTTCATCCACTTCACGCACGGCATCTGTCGGACCAAACTGATCCATCAACCAACAGGCATCTCCAATGCGTCCTTCTTCGACCAATTCATCGAGCAGCGTCTGGTAATCGCCACCGACTTCATAACGTTTGATGAACCAACGAAAACCATCTGCGCATGGTCGTTTTGTTTTAATAAATTTTTTGGTGAAATCCATATGTACTCAATACCGCAAACATTTGTCTGGCGATATAAATCGGGGCTCAAGAAAAGATGATCGACATAAAAACATAGCCGACCTGCATCGCAGTCGGCCAATTGAAATTATTCCGTATTCAACATGACACGCACGCTCACCTGTTTAAACCACCTGTTTAACAGACATAAAAATCAACGTGCACTTTAACGTGCGAACTAAAGCTCGAACCAGCACATGTTTTGTAAAAACACGCGCTTTGCATCATGTAATTCTTTGATTATACGATTACATTCGGCCAAAGAATGATTTGATAACATTCCTGTCGCATAATGTAGGCCGAGTCCCTTAGAAGACCTTTTGTCGTGATTTAAACAAGATCATCATAAAAAACAAAACTATTTGATGAGCACAATTTTAAGTCCGTTATTTTGCTCAACTTACCTTAAGATAATTCGAATCTCTGAAGGTTTTCATATAGACTCACTATACAGTCTGCTTACATTCCACGAACATCCAATCATCGCTTTTGAACAATGAAACCTGAGCGCAACCGACCTGCCGCCAATAAAACCCTCAACGATCAAAAGGCTTTACGTAGCCTAAGCAGCTGGCAACAAAGCCTTGCACCTGCACTCTGGATTCCTCAAGCCGCCTGCCTCGCTTGGATGGTCAATGAGCTACAGGCTGAAACGATCCGCTTTAGCGTCATCATCGTTTTGATTGCCGCTTTTTTTCTGTTTTGGGTGCTCAGATCTGCCATAGACAGTCATATCAAACTGCGCAATCTGACCATCGCTGCGCAAGCAGTTGAAAATGCCCGAGCCCAAGCCATTGAACGATTCGCACTCAGCGCCCCGCAAGCATTAGGACGCCCAGCTGCAGGTGCTTTTGCCAGCACTGTTTCTGAACAAGCGCAATCTATCCTCACCTATCAGAGTCGCTACCAGCCTGCGCAGGCACGCACTCGCCTCGTTCCGCTGCTAATTCTGTTAGTTGTGACTCCCTTCTCATGGATTTGTGCACTGATTCTCATGATTAGTGCGCCTCTAATTCCAATCTTTATGGCGTTGGTAGGCTGGCGCGCACAGGCTGCGAGTGAAAAGCATCTGGCTGAGCTTTCTGACATGAATGCTTTCATGCTAGATCGCCTGCGAGCCATGCAAACCCTGCGTGCATTACATGCCATTGAACACAGTGCTCAGACCATTGCGCAACGTGCACACAATCTAAGCCGTCGCATCATGGCTGTTTTACGCATTGCATTTCTGTCTTCTGCCGTTCTGGAGCTATTTGCCGCTTTGGGAGTCGCCATGGTGGCCGTCTATATCGGCTTTCATTTGTTAGGCGAACTAAATTTTGGGGCTTGGGGGCACAAACTGACACTGGCTCAAGGTCTCTTTATTCTGATGCTCGCACCCACGTTCTATGAACCGTTAAGAGAGCTTGCTGCAGCCTGGCATGATCGAGCTGATGGCCAAGCCGCGCAAACACAAATTGCCAGTCTGGCTGACAACCTTCAACTGCGACCCGGTGCGCAATCGCCCGAAACCAAGGTCATGTTGAAAGACAACAAAGCACCCAGCGTACACATCAGCCATTTAACGTTTCAATACCCCACACAATCGCAAGCGGTATTTAACAACCTCAGTCTTGAGATTGGCTCAGGTGAACATGTGGCGCTCATGATGCCCAGTGGAGGCGGTAAAACCACCTTATTGAATCTCATCGCAGGTCTGATGCCCTATGAAGAAGGCGAGATTCGTTTAGGTACGCATCTTCAAAATGAAAGCAACGCCAACGCCATCCGCCAAAGAATCGCCTGGATCGGACAAAGCCCGCACATTTTTGAGGGATCATTGCGCAGCAATATTCTCTTGGGTCGAAACATTCGTGATGATCAGTTCTTACAAGCGATTGAACAATCTCATCTAAGCCGTTTTCTACAGCAACGTGGCAATGTGGCTCTGGCCGAAGGCGGTGCGGGCATGTCAGGCGGAGAGCTTGTGCGTTTATCTATTGCGCGCGCCCTTGTCGATCCTACCGCCGACTTATTGTTAGTCGATGAACCCACAGCCCATTTGGACTCGCAGACTGCGCAAGCCGTCACCGATCAATTAATGCGAACGGCTCAAGGACGCACCATGCTTATTGTGACCCACGATCCATTACTGGCTTCACGCGCAGATCGGGTGATCGATTTACAAGCTTTACAGACAACTGAAGCATCAGAACAATGGGAGCACAGACTGTGAAATCAAAGTTACACGCACTTCGCACAGTTTTAGCGCTCTATGGTGGCCAGCACCGTAACCGGGCTCTCTTGGGTGTATTACTTGCATTGATTGCTGGCCTTTCAGCTATGGGACTACTGGCAGTTGCCGGCTGGTTCATTACTGCCACTGCCATTGCTGGACTAACCACAGCAACGGCCATTGCGTTTAATGTATTTGGACCTTCTGCGGCGATTCGATTATTCGCCATGCTACGCACCGCCGGTCGTTATGGTGAACGTGTCATCACACACGACACTACGCTCTCAGCATTGGCTGATCTGCGATCTCGACTATTTCTAGGCTGGTCCTCGCCCAATCAAGCGCGTGAATTATTTACCCATCCAGCTAGACTTTTATTTCGACTGACCACCGATGTGGATGCTTTAGATGGTGTTTATTTACGACTAGGCATCCCATGGTTGCTGGCGCTTGCCTCGATCGTGTTGGTCGGCTTTTTAATAGTGGGCTTAAACGGCTGGTTTGCACTCCTCGCTGTAATCTGGCTCGTAGCAACGACCTTACTCATCACTCGCTGGCAGCTCAGACACGCGCGCTGGGCCAGCTTGCGTCAAATCGCCGCTCTAGAAAAACACCGTATGCAAAGCATCGATTTGGTGAGCGGTCAAACAGATCTGCTCATGACACAACGCCTAACGGCTCAAACCAAATCCCTAACTGACACACAACGTCAGCTGTTTCGTGCAGAAACTGCCATTGCTCGCACAGACAATCTGGCCAATCTTCTACAGAACATCAGTCTTGCCTGCTTAACGACCGCAGCGATGTGGTGTTTTGTCGAGGCTTACCAAGCAGGCACCACGTCTTTGGCATGGGGTGTTTTAATCTTATTGTCATGCTTGGCACTCAATGACCCGCTCATGCAATTGCGTCAATCGGTCACGCAAGCAACCCGCACCGCACTTGGGCTCAAACGCTTAACACCAGCCATCGAGCGCATCACAACGGTCGACACCGAAGAGCTCACCCCAAAGCCTGCAACGAATCAGCCATCGTCTGACACCAGTCTGGTTTATCATCTGCGCAACGTCACACTGCAATATGAAGAAGCACTAGCTCCCGTGATCAGTGATCTGAGCCTAGAGATCCGATCCGGTGAGCATATTGTGGTGACTGGCACCAGCGGCAGTGGTAAATCCACATTACTGGCGGCTCTAGCCGCTGAACTTGATCCTCAAACGGGTGAACTGGCACGTTATTTGCCCTCGACTCGATTAACCCAATTCCCCCAGTTGCTCAACGACACCATCGGCGAGAATCTGCGCATTGCGAATCAGAATGCGAGCGATGATGAACTTTGGGATGCGCTGGCTCAGGCTGGATTGGCCGATGCGCTGAAACGGCAAGGTCAGGGTCTTGAAACCCGTTTGGGCGAGAGCGGATTGGGGCTGTCTGTTGGCCAACAACGCCGTCTCACACTGGCCCGGCTATTGCTCGCCAATCAACCGGTATGGTTGCTAGATGAGCCTTCTGACGGTCTCGATGCTGGACTTGCCAATGATGTTATGCAACGTCTATTTGCGCATGCCGAGGAACGTACCATCATTGTGGCCACCCATCTACGACGTGAGGCGTTGCACGCAGACCGCATCCTGACACTCGATCAAGGGCGTCTTATTCAAGATTGCACACGCGGTCAGGCGGCCTTCGAGACGATTATTAGGCAACTACGTGCAGATTAACAACAAGTTTTGTTGGGTCGCATATAGACTGTTTAAAAAAACAGCATTCATGTCTATACTGCAGACATGAATACACACTGGACAATCGAATCGATTCATCGGCAAGAGCAAACTGTGCACCTGATTCATCGCGAAACGGCCATACGTCGCGAGTTTTCTATTCCGGGTGCGTTACACGCGTGGATGAAAGATGATTTGCTCTGGGTAGAAACGAGCCATGGCTATCTCTGGTGTGTCACACCCCTCACAGGTCACCGACGCCGACAACGACTCTCTTTGGCTGATCATCAGGACTCTTTGGGGAGCTTAAGCGGCAGCGCCGTTTTGTAACGAACTTGCTTTAACGCAAAACTAGAGCGGATTTTTTCGATCCCGGGAATAGGTGTGAGCTGCTCCAAAATAAATCGCTCTAGCGCAGCGATGTTGGCCACAGCCACTCGAATCAAGTAATCGCTATCGCCGGTCATCAGATAACACTCCATGACCTCATCATGTTCGGCAATCTGTCGCTCAAAGTTCGACAACGCCGCTTTATCTTGCCCTTTCAGACTGATATTGATGAACACGTTTAAGTCCAAACCCAAACTTGCTGGGTTTGCAATCGCGACGTAGCGATCAATCACACCCGCCATCTCCAAAGCACGAACTCGCGCCAGACACGGTGAAGGGCTCAGATGGACACGACGTGCCAACTCCACGTTGGTGAGGCTTCCGTCGTCCTGAAGTTCCTTAAGAATTCTAAGATCAATGACATCGAGTTTCATTTATGCTGAAAAATCCTATTTTTATGAAATTATATTTCTCGCAACCCGTATTCTACAGACTATTTAAGATGAAAATTTGGCGCAATCTTACTTAGAATGGACATATCGACACTGTATCAGACAGTTAACTTGTTTTTGAGAGACACCATGAACGCACCACTTCATTACAACCAAGATATGTTGTTCCAGGACACACCGGATCCCGACCCAACAGAAACCTTAGAATGGCGTGACGCATTTGTTTCTCTGTTAGAGAGCGCCGGTCCTGATCGTGCCCGCCAAATGCTTGACGAATTGTCTAACGTCGCACTGGCTTATCATCTGGGATGGCAACCCCGCCTGTGCACACCCTATGTCAATACCATTCACGTCAATGAACAGCAACCCTTCCCAGGTGACTTGGCACTTGAAGAAAAGCTCGCCGCCATCATGCGTTGGAACGCACTGGCCATGGTCGTTAAAGCCAATAATGCTTACGGCGAGCTTGGTGGGCATATCGCCAGTTACACCAGTGGTGCTGATTTGTTTGAAACGGGGTTCAACCATTTCTTTCATGCAAGAGAAGGTTTGAATGAGGGGGAGCACCGAGGCGATCTGGTGTTTTTACAGCCGCATAGTGCACCCGGTGTGTATGCGCGCGCCTTTCTGGAAGGTCGCTTAGACGAAAACGATCTGAATTTCTATCGCCGTGAAATCACAGCCGCCGATCATGGTGCCAAAGGCTTATCCAGCTATCCACACCCCATGCTCATGCCGGATTTCTGGCAATTCCCAACGGGTTCTATGGGCATTGGCCCCATCAGTTCCATCTATCAAGCACGCTTCATGCGCTATCTGAGTCACCGTGGCTTATTGGACTGCGAAGGTCGCAAGGTTTGGGGCATGTTTGGTGATGGCGAAATGGATGAACCTGAATCCATGAGCGCACTGACATTAGCCGCTCGAGAAAAACTCGACAACCTGATCTGGATTGTGAACTGCAACCTTCAGCGTTTAGATGGTCCTGTGCGCGGCAACGGTCGCATTATTGATGAACTTGAGCGTCTCTTTAAAGGCGCAGGCTGGAACGTCATTAAACTCGTTTGGGGAAGTGACTGGGATGGCCTTTTTGCACGAGACACTGAACACGCTTTGGTACAGGCTTTTGCCAACACAGTCGATGGTCAGATGCAGACTTTTGCGGCTAAAGATGGCGCTTACAACCGCGATCACTTCTTTGGGCAAAACGAAGCCCTCAAACGTTTAGCGCAAGGTATGACCGACGAAGAAATCGACCGACTCAAACGCGGTGGACACGATCTTGTCAAAATTCATGCGGCGTACGCGGCTGCACAAGCTCACAAAGGTCAACCTACTGTCATTCTGGCTCAAACCAAAAAAGGCTATGGCATGGGAACCGCAGGTCAAGGCCGCATGACAACCCATAGTCAAAAAGTGCTTGAAGCTGAAGATTTGATTGCATTTCGCAATCACTTCAAACTGCCCATCACGGACGAACAAGCTGTTAACTTGAACTACTACAAACCTGAAGCGGATAGCCGTGAAATGCAATACTTGCATGAACGTCGTCAAGCTTTAGGCGGTTATCTGCCGGCACGCCACACCACAACCGATGCCATCAGCTTGCCAGAACTCGACAAGTACGCTGCTTTCGCGATGACACCGAACAATCGCGAGATGAGCACCACCATGGCCTTTGTACGCATGCTGGGCAACTTGCTCAAACAACCCGAATTAGGCCCAAGAATTGTGCCTATCGTGGCCGATGAAGCTAGAACCTTTGGGATGGCGGCACTCTTTAAACAAGTCGGCATTTACTCCAGTGTCGGACAGCGGTATTCACCCGAAGACATTGATACCGTTTTGAGCTACCGCGAAGCAACCGATGGACAAATTCTGGAAGAAGGCATCTCTGAAGCCGGTGCGTTGGCCAGTTGGACCGCTGCGGCCACGAGCTACAGCGTCCATGGCCTGACCATGCTGCCCTTCTACATCTATTACTCCATGTTTGGATTCCAGCGTGTGGGTGATCAGATCTGGGCCGCGGCTGATCAACGTACCCGAGGCTTTTTGGTGGGTGCGACATCCGGGCGTACGACCTTGGGTGGCGAAGGTTTGCAACACCAAGATGGCACCAGTCATCTCATTGCAGCCACTATTCCAAACTGTAAAGCGTACGACCCAGCATTTGCAGGTGAACTGGCCATCATTGTTGACCAAGGTATGCGTGAAATGATTCAGGAAGAGCAAGACGTTTTCTATTACGTCACGGTCATGAATGAAAACTACGCCCAGCCCGACATCGACATGAAGCATCGTGACGGCATTCTCAAAGGCGCCTATTTGTTTGAACAATTACAGCCAGAGAATGCGCAAAAAATGGATGAGCCTATCGTCACCTTAATGGCTTCAGGTGCCATTCTGAATGAAACCCGTAAAGCTGCACGGCAACTGCAAGCACAAGGATATTCAGTGGATCTGATCAGTGTCACAAGCTGGAGCGAACTGTCCCGTCATCACAAAGACTGGTTGCAAAGTTTGATCGACAATGGAACAGGTCCGATTGTGGCCGTTAGCGACTACGTGTGTGCAGTCCCTGAGGCGATTCGACAACACATTCCCTCTTCAAGATCATTGACAACCTTGGGCACGGACGGTTACGGTCGCAGCGATACTCGTGACGCCTTACGTGGATTCTTTGGGATTAGTGAACAACATATCGTCAACGCCGCCTGCGCTCGTACTTGATGCCTGCGTTTTGATGTCAGGGGTCTTACGACCCCTGCTCCTTACCCTCGCCAAAGAAGGTTGGTTTATTCCTGTCTGGTCAGACAAGATTGGCAATGAATGGCGACGCAATGCCGCCCGTGTCTGGGATGTCGCACCCACTGTTCTGGACGATGCGTGGCAAGCCATGGAAGCGGCTCACCCAGAAGCTAACCTCTCCAAACAACCAATCCCACAATCTGATGAAGCTGAACCCGTTCTGACACACAGCGACCCCAAAGACTGGCATGTCATTCTGACAGCCTGGCAAGCCCGCATGAGTCATGACAACACCACCATTGTCACCTGGAATCTGAAAGACTTTAGACGCTCAGAATTGCGTTTTCTGGGCTTAAACGTCATGGATCCCGATCGCTTGCTCACTGACTGGTACAAAACGCACGGAACAACCTTTGAAGCTCACCTGCAATCCACTGTACAAGCTCTGATTGATGAGGGGCGTCGCCGACCAGACCCGTTACCCGTACTTCTGATTCGTGAACGATTGTTTCGATTACGCAAGCAATTGATCACTACTACGACTTAAATCAATTCAGGATCACGTAAGACATAGCTCGTACTTCTTCCACCTGCTTCAGACTTAAAAAGCACCTGATGCGACAACAGCTCTGAGATATCTCGAAGTGCCGAGTCTTGAGAACACTTTGCGATTGCCAACCACTTGCGTGTTGTCAACTTGCCTTCAAATCCATCCAATAGTCGATTCAACACCTTAATTTGTCGTGCGTTCATGGGGATGGTTGCCGCCCATTGCCAGAAGTTGGCTTTCCTAAGCACCTGATCGAGCGTGACAGCCGCTTGCTCGACAGCTTTGAATAGCGCACCTAAAAACCATTCCAACCATGCCGTCACATCCATCGAGCCTTTCTGCGTACGTTCCAGAATATCGTAATACGCCTTTCGCTCTCGTTGGATTTGTGCAGACAAACTATAGAAACGCTGCGAACTGCCATCTGCCCGAGTGAGCAGCAGATCACCCAATGCACGAGCAATCCGGCCATTGCCATCCTCGAACGGATGCAAAGTCACAAACCACAAATGCCCTAGCCCAGCCCGAATTAATGCAGGCTCATCTGGCTCAGGCGCATTAAGCCAATCGACCAAACGGATCATTTCCGTATTCAAACGCTCCGCGGGCGGCGCCTCAAAATGGACTTTCTGTCGTCCCAGAGGACCCGAGACAACCTGCAACGGACCCATGTCATCTTCGCGCCAACTGCCAACTCGTATACGGGTCATACCCGAATAGCCTGTTGGAAACAAAGCCGCATGCCAGCACAACAGCCGCTCAACACTGACTGGATTTGTCGCATTGGCTGTCGCATCAAGCACCATATCCACCACACCTTCCACATGGCGGTCGATCGGTGCAAGCGCACCCATCTCGACACCCAAGCGGCGTGCGACTGAAGAACGTACAGAATCAACGTTTAACACTTCACCTTCGATGGCGCTGGTTTGAACAATCTCTTGCGTCAGTGCCGCGAGACATACTTGGACACGCACGGCATCACCAACAACAGACAAACGACTAAATAACTGACCTTGCGCACGACTAACCGCGTTCAGGCAGTCTGTTAAATCTCGTAGATCGTAGTCCCATTGGGGCCAACGAGATAATTGCCAGATATATTTGGTGCATCTCATGTGGTGAGTCTTTCGTGTTTGAATCATGGGTGCAGTCGTTAAAGACCACGACTACGTGCAAAAAAAATGGATGAACCAAACTTGTCGGCTCATCCACTCAATCAGTCAATTGTGACACCGCTTAGGGTGTTGACAGATTATTCCGCTTTAGGTGCATCACCTGCATCGGTTTTAGGCATCAACTCAGGATGCTGCTCTTCAATGCCACCAATGGCTTTGACAGACAAGCGCAGACGGCCTTTGTCATCTGCTTCAATGACTTTGACACGCACGTTCTGGCCGACCTTCAGAATGTCATTGATGTTAGCAATCCGGAAGTTGGCGATTTCAGAGATGTGCAGCAATCCGTCGCGGCCTGGCAGCACTTGCACAATGGCACCGAAGTCCAACAAGCGCAAAATATTACCTTCGTAGACCTGACCCACTTCAACTTCGGCAGTCAGCTCTTCAATGCGACGCTGTGCTTCACGCGCTTGATCCAGATCGGCGCTCGAAATCACGATTGTGCCGTCTTCACTGATGTCAATCTGTGAACCGGTTTCTTCGGTCAACGCACGGATGGTGGCGCCGCCCTTACCGATCACGTCACGAATCTTGTCTGGGTTGATCTTCATGCTCAACATACGGGGCGCAAATTCGGACAGCTCAGTTCTGGAACCATCAATGGCGTCACGCATTTTGCCCAGAATATGCAAACGACCTTCACGGGCTTGTGCCAGCGCGACTTGCATGATTTCTTTGTTGATCCCCTGGATTTTGATGTCCATCTGCAAAGCGGTAATACCGTGCTCGGTACCAGCCACTTTAAAGTCCATATCGCCCAAGTGATCCTCGTCACCGAGAATGTCGGTCAACACGGCAAACTTATCGTCTTGCAGGATCAAACCCATGGCCACACCCGCCACGTGCTCAGCCAATGGAACACCGGCGTCCATCATGGCCAAAGCACCACCACACACAGATGCCATGGAAGATGAACCATTGGACTCTGTGATTTCAGACACCAAACGGATGGTGTACTGGAAATCTTCGTGTGCAGGCAACAAAGGCATCAATGCACGTTTGGCCAGACGACCGTGACCGATTTCACGACGCTTAGGTGCACCAAAACGGCCTGCCTCACCTGTCGCAAACGGTGGCATGTTGTAGTGCATCAAGAAGCGATCGCGGTATTCACCGGAGATCGAATCGATGATTTGCTCATCTTGCTTGGTACCTAATGTGGCCACCACGAGCGCCTGTGTTTCACCACGGGTAAAGAGCGCACTACCGTGGGCACGGGGCAAGACGCCCAGACGAATTTCAATCGGACGTACTGTACGTGTATCGCGACCATCAATACGTGGCTCACCATTCAGAATCTGCTCACGCACGATACGACCTTCGAGGTCGTTCAGAATCGCACCGACTTCCTGATCATCAGCAGCCGGCTGGTCTTGTTCAGCAGCACGTGCAGCCAATGTTTCTTTCACTTTGGCGTGAACTTCGCGCAACGCGGTTGTGCGTTCTTGCTTCTGACGAATTTGATAAGCTGCTTTCAGGCCTTCCAGACCGATTTCGGAAACAGCCGCAATCAATTCTGCATTGGCGGGGGCTGGCTGCCAGTCCCACTCAGGCTTACCCGCCTGACGAACCAATTCGTTAATCGCATCAATTGCAGCTTGCATGGCTTCGTGACCGAACACCACACCACCCAACATGATTTCTTCGCTCAACTGTTGAGCTTCGGATTCCACCATCAACACGGCCGCTTGTGTACCAGCCACAACCAGATCCATCTGTGAAGATTTCAATTGGGTTGCGGTTGGGTTCAAAACGTATTGACCATCGGTATAACCCACACGGGCTGCACCAATTGGGCCGTTAAAAGGGATGCCAGAAATGGCCAATGCCGCAGAGGCACCAATCATGGCTGGAATATCGGGATTGATTTCTGGGTTTACGGACAGCACGTGAATGATGACCTGCACTTCATTCAAGAAGCCTTCCGGAAACAACGGGCGCAATGGGCGGTCGATCAAACGTGAGGTCAGTGTTTCGTTTTCTGACAAACGGCCTTCACGCTTAAAGAATCCACCGGGAATACGACCTGCTGCATATGTCTTTTCAACATAATCAACGGTTAATGGGAAGAAGTCCTGACCTGGGCGTACATTCTTTGCGCCCACCACAGTGGCCAGTACAACGGTATCTTCCACGCTGACGACGACTGCACCGCTCGCTTGCCGTGCGATTTCGCCGGTTTCAAGTTTGACCGTATGTTGGCCATACTGAAACGTTTGAGTCACTTTATTGAACATAACAATAAATTCCTTACAATTAAAAAACCGTGATCGGAGCGCACAAAGGCCCCGACCACGGCTTATTCATGGTTTGATTAATCCCGTTGGATCAATCACTTGCGCAGACCAAGTTTTTCAATCAAATTACGATAAGCATCCGCATCACGACTCTTGAGGTAGTCGAGCAACTTACGACGGCGGCTGACCATACGCAGCAGGCCACGACGTGAGTGGTGATCTTTCTTGTGCTCTTTAAAGTGGCCGGTCAGTTCATTGATACGGGCGGTCAGCAAAGCCACCTGAACTTCTGGAGAACCCGTGTCGCCGCTTGCGCGCTGGAATTGAGAAACGATATCGGCTTTGTTAATGTCTGCTACTGACATGTGAATCCTCTTTTAACGTGCGCTGAACCTGAGGGGGTACAGCGTGATGAACAATTGATTTGTATTCGTCTATACAGCACAGCTCCATCCTGATGGAAAAACTGACCGTACAACCGAGTAATTATACATTTTTTTGACATTTTGAAACGTTAGCAAATGAAATTACGTAAATCCATCCCAAAAACCCATACGCTAACCATCCGGTTTAGATTCCCCCGCTTAGATTTCATGAGGAACCCAGATAAAAAACGTCGCATCATCTGATGTTCTGGCAAAATTAAAGGTATTCACCGATCAGTGACGATTGGTCTCACGCTTTTGAGGTTATCAAACCGAACAGGTTTATTCATGATGAAACAATCTTCTTCCAAACAGGGCCACAAACGCCTGCCCGTTAAACTCACCATACTGGCTGCACTACTTGCCATTGGTGGCTGTACTCAGTTCAAAGACGTCCCACCGGGCACACCATTCAGTGAACTCGAAAGTACTTTTGGAAAACCCACTGTGTTATGTGATTTAGAAGACGGCAGCAAACGTGCTGTCTGGTCACAACAACCGAGCGGACAGACGGCATGGGCTGTAGATATCAGTAAAACCGGCGAAACGGGTCAGCTTGAACAAGTGCTTACGAATGACTCCTTTGAACGCCTGCGTCGCGGAATCTGGACCGCTGAAGATCTACGTTGTACGTTCGGACCGCCGGCTGAGGACACTATGGTTGGCCCATCCGGATCACGCAAAGTTGTCTGGTCATACCGATATCTGCAAAGTGACGTCTGGCACTCCTTGATGAGCATTTATCTGGGCCCTGAAGGCAAACAAGTCACAAACTTCCATCCAGGGCCAGACCCTTGGTTTTCTGAAGATGCAGATTTCAGCAAACTCTGAAGCGCGCAATTAATTAAGCAGAAATACTTATCGGACCCATGGGGTCCGATAAGGTGATGACTTAATGTTTGACTGTACGACGCCGACTGCGAAGTCGGTATAAGCGCCAACCCCAGACGACCCACCCCGACAAACCGTACACCACAAACAAACCGAATAAGGCCACGGGCGGATTACTTGAGACAAACACAAACACAGCGACCACGACGAGTAGCGCCCAAAACGGCACACTGCGCCTTAGCGCAAAGCTTTTACCACTGTAAAACGGCGCATCACTGACCATTGTCACACCGGCATACACAGTAATTGCAAACATCAGCCACGCAAGAACCTCAGGTGGCACCAGCAAACGACTATCCTGGACCAACCAAACAAAACCCGCAACCAAAGCTGCGGCTGCTGGGCTAGGCAGGCCTTGAAAAAACCGTTTATCGACGACAGCGATATTGGTATTGAAGCGAGCTAACCTAAGTGCAGCACCTGCCACATAAATAAATGCAGCCAGCCAACCCCAACGACCTAAAGCCGCCAAAGAGAACTGATAAGCCACCAAAGCCGGCGCAACGCCAAATGAGGTCATATCCGACAAAGAGTCGTATTGCTCACCAAATGCCGATTGCGTATTGGTCAAACGCGCAACGCGTCCATCCATGCCATCTAGCACCATGGCGATAAAAATCGCAATCGCTGCCATTTCGAACTTGCCATTCATGGCTTGCACAACGGCAAAAAAACCTGTAAACAAAGCCGCTGTTGTAAAGCTATTGGGTAACAAATAAATCGCTTTACGACGTCTTTCAAGCTCTTTTCGATCGCGAATGATCTCGGTTTCTTGCATGCTATTTAACTCTTGATTTGGGCGAGCACTGTGCTTGTCGCACTAACTTTGTCACCAATCGCAACCCGCGGTCGTGAGCCCAGGGGCAGATAAACGTCTACTCTGGATCCAAAACGAATAAATCCATAACGTTGACCTCGTGCGAGATGATCGTCTGCTTTGGCATAGCAAAGAATTCGCTTAGCGACCAAACCAGCCACTTGCACAGCTGTCACAAGACTGCCATCGGGTGTTTCGATCACCATGGCATTGCGTTCGTTCTGCAAGGACGCTTTATCTAATGCGGCGTTAAAAAACTTCCCAGGGAAATATTCTACTTTGCGCACAATGCCATCAACTGGACTGCGATTACTGTGCACATTAAAGACGTTCATAAAAACACTGATCTTCAAAGCTTTGCGATCCGCGTATGGATCATCCACCTCGGCAATCATCACGATTCGGCCATCCGCAGGGCTTAAAACAGCCAGTGGGTCTGTACTACCTTCGCGAGCAGGGTCCCGAAAAAACTGCAATACAAACAGTGCCAAAATCCAGAAAATAATCGACACCGCCGGCGACCAGTAAGTCACCAACAACGCCACAACAACAGCGATCGCCAAAAATGGCCAACCCTCGCGGGCAATGATCGGATGGGGATAATGCGGTTTATTCATAAAAGTATCAAAAATTGTCGGCAAAGTGATGCCGAATGCAATGGATAATGCCGAAGGTTAACCGAAAAAAAGCGCCCCGAAGGACGCTTTTGATGAATCCGACGACAGCGAACCCCTCGAATCGAGATTCACTGTCATCCAATTTACCCCAAAAACCCAATTAGTTCTTGGTTTTGTCGACCAGCTTGTTGGCTGCGATCCAAGGCATCATGGCACGCAACTGACCACCGATACGCTCGATCTCAGATTCGGCATTGATGCGACGACGTGATGTCAGTGTGGGTGCGCCAGCCTGGTTTTCCAGGATAAAGCTCTTGGCGTATTCACCAGTCTGAATGTCGTGCAAACATTCGCGCATCGCTTTGCGGGTTTCTTCTGTCACGATACGGGGGCCGGTCACATACTCACCGTATTCCGCGTTGTTCGAGATCGAGTAGTTCATGTTGGCGATACCGCCTTCGTAGATCAGGTCAACGATCAACTTGAGTTCATGCAAGCACTCGAAGTAAGCCATTTCGGGTGCGTAACCTGCTTCAACCAGTGTCTCAAAACCTGCTTTGATCAGTTCAACGGCACCACCACACAAGACGGCCTGTTCACCAAACAAGTCGGTTTCGGTCTCTTCGCGGAAGTTGGTTTCGATAATACCAGCACGGCCGCTACCGATGGCTGCAGCGTAGGACAGCGCCACATCACGGGCTGCACCCGATTTGTCTTGATGAACTGCGATCAGGGCTGGCACACCACCACCTTGGCTGTAGGTACCGCGCACTGTGTGACCAGGTGCTTTAGGCGCAATCATGATGACGTCCAGATCTTCACGGGGTACAACTTGACCATAGTGCACGTTAAAGCCGTGAGCAAACGCCAAGGCTGCACCAGACTTCATGTTGTCGTGAATATGCTCGTTGTAGACCTGAGCGATGTTCTCGTCAGGCAACAACACCATCACGAGATCAGCTTGGCGAGCGGCATCTGCCACTTCAGAAACTTTCAGGCCAGCGTTTTCTGCTTTGGACCAGGATGCGCCACCTTTACGCAGACCCACCACCACGTTGACGCCTGACTCATGCAGGTTCAGCGCGTGTGCGTGACCTTGTGAACCGTAGCCGATAATTGCCACGGTTTTGCCTTTAATCAGCGAAAGATCGCAATCCTTGTCGTAAAAAACTTTCATACAAACTCCAGATAAATTGAATGTCTTAAAAACTGAGTGAGGGTAACAAAACCACCCTCCTGCGAGATCGTTCAGAGCCTGAGAATCCGTTCACCACGACCCACGCCACAGGCGCCGGTCCGAACCGTTTCCAGAATCGAGGTCCGATCCAGTGCATTAATAAACGCTTGCATCTTCTGCTGGTTGCCAGTGAGCTCGACGGTATACGTCTTGTCGGTCACGTCAACGATACTACCGCGGAAGATATCCACCAGCCGCTTAATCTCTTCGCGCTCTTTGCCAACGGCACGCACTTTAATCAGCATGAGTTCACGCTCAATGTGCGGACCTTCGGACAAATCCACCAGTTTTACCACTTCAATCAAACGATTTAAGTGTTTGGTGATCTGTTCGATAATGGCTTCAGAACCACAGGTCGTCAATGTCAGACGTGACATAGTCGGATCTTCAGTCGGGGCCACACTCAATGTTTCAATGTTGTAGCCGCGCGCTGAGAACAGACCAATCACGCGCGAGAGCGCACCGGGTTCGTTTTCCATGAGGATGGAAATCATATGTTTCATGATGCAACTCCCTACAGGTCTTCTGAACCGAGCAACATCTCGGTCAGACCCTTACCAGCCTTGACCATCGGCCAGACGTTTTCAGAACGATCCGTAATGATGTCCATAAACACGAGCCGATCTTTCATCGCAAACGCTTCTCGCATCGCACCTTCCAGATCAGACGGTTTATCGATTCGCATGCCGACGTGACCATAGGCTTGTGCCAGCGCTACAAAATCAGGCAACGCATCCATATAGGATTCAGAATAACGTGAACCGTACTCAATCTCCTGCCACTGACGCACCATGCCTAAATAGCGGTTGTTCAGGCACAAAATCTTGGGTGTTAACCCATATTGTTTGCAGGTAGACAATTCTTGGATGTTCATCTGAATTGAACCTTCGCCGGTCACACAGGCCACGGTTGCATCCGGATAAGCCATCTGTACACCCATGGCGTACGGCAAACCAACACCCATCGTGCCTAGACCACCTGAGTTGATCCAGCGGCGTGGCTTATCGAAACCGTAATACTGAGCAGCCCACATCTGGTGTTGACCCACATCTGACGTCACATAGGCTTCGCCTTCTGTGATTTTCCAGAGTGTTTCAATGACAGACTGAGGTTTAATCAACTCATCTGATGGGGTGTAAGCAAGGCAGTTCTTACCCCGCCAAGCTTCGATTTGTTCCCACCATTTCGCCAGTGCAGCCTCATTACGGGTTGTTTCTTGCATGGCTGTCTCAAGCTGATTGGTCAGCTCGATCAATACATCTTTCACATTCCCAACGATCGGCACATCGACTTTGACGCGTTTTGAAATCGAAGATGGATCCACGTCAATATGAATAATTCGGTGCGGTGCTTGTGCAAAGTGTTTTGGATTACCGATCACACGATCATCAAATCGGGCACCAACTGCCAACAAGACGTCACAGTTCTGCATGGCCATATTGGCTTCATACGTACCATGCATGCCTAGCATGCCCACAAACAAATTATCAGATGCGGGATAGGAGCCCAAGCCCATCAATGTATTTGTGCAAGGTACGTTCAAACGTCGCACCAGCGTACGCAACTCTTCGGAGGCTTCCGACAGAATCACACCACCACCGGTGTAAATCATAGGGCGCTCTGCTTGCATCAACATCTGCACAGCTTTCTTAATTTGTCCCTGGTGGCCTTTCACTACAGGCGAGTATGAACGCATCACCACTTCAGACGTGGGTGGTGTGTAGCGTGTTTTTGCGATGGTGACGTCTTTGGGAATATCGACTAGCACGGGACCTGGACGACCTGTACGCGCGATATAAAACGCTTTACGCATCACATCGGCCAGATCACGCACATCACGTACCAAAAAGTTGTGCTTCACGATGGGTCGTGTAATGCCCACAGTGTCGCATTCTTGGAACGCGTCTTCACCAATGGCATGCGTTGGCACCTGACCTGTCAGGATGACCATCGGGATCGAGTCTGTGTAGGCTGTTGCAATGCCTGTCACGGCATTCGTTGCACCCGGGCCACTCGTGACCAATGCGACACCGACCTCACCCGAGGCGCGCGCATAGGCATCCGCTGCATGCACTGCGGCTTGCTCGTGGCGAACTAAAATATGCTTGAAATCTTTTTGGGCGAAAATGGCATCGTAAATATAAAGCACGGCACCACCCGGATAGCCAAAGACATGATCAACATTCTCTTCGGCCAGACAGCGCACTACTATTTCTGCGCCTGTTAATTCCATGATAAATATCCTTTCATGACCTGCCTTGCCACTACGGTTGCACTAACGCCCATTAAAACAGCGTTGACGCCAAAAACTGGCACATACTTGCCACATATCTGGCGCTTTCGGACTCACGGAGCCCGGCCACCCAAATACACGACAGGCACTGCGAGTTTTTACCGTTTGGTTCGGCTCGCATCCTTAAAGATGCACTGGATTGAAACGGATGCCTCATTCAGCGCTTGTGGCGCGAACTTCGACAAAAAAGCTGACCCAAACCTGAGAGGATTACTCAGGTCTTGTACAGAAGACAAGAAAACATGTAGATAATCATTTTTCCTTGCACCCTACAATTTAACTTTTTCCGCAGTGCAGCGCAAACCACTAGATGGTTTGTGGCAAACTCGAGACAGAAGACTCAGTATGATTGAGTCTTCTGATGGCACAATGACGACATAAAGGGCAATAAATGTCCTTTTTTGTATGCTACAAGCTCACATACCACCATGTTGCACAAAAGCAACACAGCAAATTAATATTTTCTCTTTACAGCGTTCGACGACCATCAAACACGGATTTTTTAATCATGACCGAATCTCGGCTCAACCGTTTACAACGTTTTATCTATAGCCACTATTTTGTAAGCGCATTACGTCGTGCGGGTGGTGTTCTGCTCGCCTTTATCATTGTGGGTTTTATCGCCGATAGTGCGACGCAGGGCATGATGGGCGCACTTGGTGCCGTTTGCGTGGCCTTAATTGATCAACCAGGCCCCCTCGGACAACGCGTCACCACCATGATCGGCGGTACCATCCTTACAGGATTGACGGTCGCTGTCACGGGTTATGCCAACCCGTATCACTTCATTCTCTATGCCGCAGTCGTTGCACAAGCGTTCTTTTTCTCCATGCTTTCTGTATTTGGTAAACGTGGCGCGATTGTCGGAACCGCTTGTTTGGTGCTGACGGTCGTCACCATGCACACACCACTCTCCAAAGACATGGTGCTCACCCATACTTTTGTGACTGTCGGTGGTGCACTGTTCTACATCATCTTTAGCATTATTGTCAGTCGGTTTTTATTGCTGCGCGAGCAAGAACAAAGCCTGTCAGTTGCCTTACTTTCGACCGCCAGTTACCTAAAAGCCCGTGCACACATGTATGAGCCCGGTGTTGACATTGATGCCGGCTATCGTGATTTGCATTTGGCTCAGGCAGCCATCAGCGACCAATATCAAGCGGCACGCGACATGATCATGCCGCACTTATCGGCGCAGGCGCTCGAAAACAAACCCAGACGAAAAATGGTCTGGAATACGTTTATCGACATGACCAACATCATGGAGGTCATGACCGCCACCCATACGGACTATACGCAGTTACACAAAGAACTTGGTGATGCAGACATCATCCTCTTCATGCGCGATGCCCTATACAAAATGGCCAATGAGATGGAACGGGTCGCTGAAGCCATCACACGCGAGCGCCCAATCAATCGACGCAACAGTGTCAAAGCCGAGCTACTGGCGATTGAATATGAGCTCGACCGGATGAAACAACAGGATTTCAATACCGAACATCCAGAAGTTTATGTGATCTGCTTGCTGGTTCTAAGACGGCTTCGCAAAGCCAACCGTTTAGTGGAACACATGATCTTGCAAACTCATCAGGATCCACAGGAAGCCACACTGAACGTGCAGCAACTAGACTCACCACTCACCGAGTTTCTGTCGCGTCAATCATTTCGTCCGGGACTTTTAACCAGCAACCTGAAGATGAGCTCCCCGACGTTTCGGTTTTCTTTACGCGTCACCCTCGCAGTCGCCATTTCTCTGGCAATCGGTTTATTAGTACCTGCCTTAGGAGCTCGTGGCTACTGGATCATCATCACGGTCATTGTGATTATGAAACCAGCTTTCATCTTGACCAAACAACGCAACACCGCACGACTAGTCGGTACGCTAGGCGGATGTGTGATCGCATTTGCCACCATTATTCTGGTTCGCGATCAACTCACCCTACAGGCGATGCTTGTTCTGTCTTTAATCATTGGCTTTAGCTTAGTGATTGTGAACTACATGCTGGCGACTATCTTTAACACCGCCGCCCTGTTAATCGCGTTGCATCTATTGCTGCCATCTTCTTATGATTTTGTGGAAGCGCGCGCAATCGACACCTTGATCGGTTCGATCATCGCGTTTGTTTGTAGTTATTTCTTACCGTGGTGGGAATCCAAATCACTGCCTGGACTGGCCCGTGCTGCGGAAGCGGCCAACAAAGCCTACCTCAAGGCAGGTTTGTCGTTATTAGAAAATCAACGTGACGGTAAGACGCAAGGCCTACTGGCTTCACTCACACTGCCTTTGGCGCAACGCGACACCTTGGTGGCTTTTAGTAACTTTGCCCAATCGTTTTACCGCATGCTCGGTGAACCCACTGCTCACCAAAGCCATGTGTCCGAGTTCCACAACCTTCTGATTCAGAATCACATCATGGCGGCTCAAATTTCTACGTTGATCACGCAAGGTAAAAAGCTCGCCCCAGAAGAACTCGACCCCTTAATACAAGCGCTCTGCATGCTCGACAAAGCACTTGATCAGGACGACTTGACGCAGGCCTCAGAAAAACTCATCGATCCAAGTCGAGTGACCGGACCAATCAACTGGGGTTTTCAGCTAAACCAGTTGCAGCGTGCTGTACAGAACGTGATTCGTGAATCCAACGCCGTGCAGCCACCAGCCATTGCGGCTACGGCAACGGCAAGCACCTAGTCAGTCTTCCAGTTTTCTGGTCGCCGAAAGACCAGTTTGTCCTCATCAGACAATTCAGGTACGTAGGCGTAACCTTCCTCATTAAACTGGGTCAGACCTTTGACATCTGTCACCCGATGTTTAATGGCATAACGCGCCATTAAACCTCGGGCACGTTTTGCGTGGAAACTAATGACTTTCCATTGCCCTGATTTCTCATCCTGAAAAACACACTGAATCACGCGCGCTTTCAGTTGCTTACGATCCACGGCCTTGAAATACTCTTCCGAAGCCAGATTCACCACAATGGGGCAGGCCTGGCGTGCCAAACGCCCGTTCAGATAGGGAGCAATGGTTTCGCGCCAATAGTCATATAAGTTCTTACCGGCTGGGTTTTCTAGGCGAGTGCCCATCTCCAGTCGATAAGGCTGCATCAAATCCAAAGGACGCAACACGCCATACAAACCACTCAAAATGGCCAGATGGTCTTGCGCCCATTGCAAATCCTTTTCTGAAAGATCTTGCGCTTGCAAACCTTCATAGACATCGCCATTAAATGCCAAAGCAGCGGGTCGCGCATTGCTCAAATTAAACCGCGCTGACCATTGCTGATAACGATCAACATTTAACTCAGCGAGCGACTGACTCAATGACATCAGCTTTGAGACATCCTCAACACTTTTATCTTTCAGGACATCAATCAAAACGCTGGCTTCATCTACAAACAAGGGGTCACTATGTAGACTCGTACCCAAGGGGGTGTCATAGTCAAGCTTTTTAGCGGGAGACAACAAAAACAGCATGATCTGATCACTCCAGTTATTTGTCACACTTAACCGATAGTGTAAAGGTTTCAGAAATCAATTGGGTATATCCCCTGCCTCGCCACAAATCAAACTATCTGCTAGAATTGCACGCTTGCTGTAAGAGCAGGAGGAGTGGCAGAGAGGTCGAATGCGCCGGACTCGAAATCCGGTATACGGTCATACCGTATCGTGGGTTCGAATCCCACCTCCTCCGCCAAGCAATTCTCTTCGGAGCAATTAAAGAAAATCAAAACAGCCCGCGCTGACAATAGTTTGCGGGTTTTTTTGTATCTAACGATATCCGACGACACCGTTACAAAAAACTTACTCAAATCTACTCACCGCACATTTGATGTTTTCTTCCTACTTCACCATCAACACCTAGCGGCACAAGCCTGACATTGCCAGCTACGCATCTTTAAAGTCAAGTCTTGGCAGATTTCTCCATATCCTGAGCATGTTTTGCTACCGGGAAAGAATCTGCCCACAGACTTCACGACTTTGTCAAGTTGGTTGGCTTTGTAGAGGATCTGACGCTTAAATCTTCAATGCAAATTACATCATGCTTGCGCACCAAATCGGTCGTGATTTGATGCAAGAAATCCTGACGAGCACTGCAAACTTGATAGGACAACATGCCTAACTTGGTTTTCACTTTGGCACGGTTGCAACTACCGATTTGTTTACGAATCAATGCTTGGTTCGCTCTCCTTAGTTAGTTCAATCATCACAAAGCTAAATAGTTTTTAATTGCATATAAAAATCATTCTATCCGTAAAGATTGCCAAATTGACTGCGACCCTACGCAGGCTCTGTGACGCATGAACCATCGCGTGAAACTCTCTTTACAAGAGCAAAGCTAACAAATTGTGGTGATCCTATTTGGGTGATCGTGTCGTAACATGGTCGCTTATGAATCTATTCATTTGAGTACGTATACATAGATTCGGATAGATTTAAGCTAACAGTTACTAACCCTTAACTTCGCAAGTCACTATCGTCTGACAGGCAATATCCTGCTCAGCGAGTATGCATCATCTGATGTGCGGTGTCATCACGCCGATGTGGTGGCGCTTACCTTCTTTGAGTACTCATTTCTCACCCGATTGATTGGTGCGAAGCCACTTCGCCCCCCGTCCCTTGCCAGTCGGCTCGATCAGTCCCTCTGACTTTATCGCCCGCAGCACCAGCCGCACCATGTCCCGGCTCACGCCCGGGCAAGCCTCCTCAATCTCGGAAATCGAAAACGGCAGGCTTCGTCCCATGACTTCCGACCGTACTCGGTCGCCCTTACTGCCACGTCCCCGCTCAATGGTGCCAACACGCTCCTCAAACTCACGGTAAGCTCGCAGTAAGGCACCCCAGAAATAATCAAGCCAGGGCTTAACGTCGTGCCGCCCCTGGTGCCATCCTTGCGAACTGGCTTCCAGCGTCTCGTAATAGCCTTCCTTGGTGTCCTCAAAGATGCGTTCCAAACTGATGTAGCGACCCACGGCATAGTCGAAGTGGTAGAGCAGCAGCAGGGTCAACAAGCGAGACATGCGACCGTTGCCGTCCGGGAAAGGGTGGATGCACAGGAAGTCGAGCATCGCCAGTGGCACAAGCACCAACGGATCGGCCAGGTGCTGATCCAGCGCGATGGCGTAGCGCTCGGTCAGATCGGTCATAGCCGTGGGCGTGAGGTGCGCAGCAACTGGCTGGAAGCGCAAACGTGATGTGCCGTCCGGATGACGTTCGATGATGTCGTTATTGGTGGCCTTCCAGCGCCCGCCCGCCTGCGGCATATAGCGGTACAGGAGGGTATGTAATTGCAGCACAACACCCTCGCTGAAGGGCATGTGCGTGGCGGACTCGTGGATCAGCGCCAGTGCATCACGGTAGCCGGCGATCTCCTGTTCGGAACGGCTCTTTGGTGTTGCGTTGCGAATGACTAGAGACTTCAGCCGCGAGGGCGCCACGACAACACCTTCCAGCCGGTTAGACGACTCAGTGGACTCCACCACCGCGATCTGGCGTAGACCCTTGAGGGCTTCGGGCGACTGCACGGCGTAGAGTTGCTGCTTACCCTGATACTCACCCAGTGTGCGCAACGTGGCAGCCTGAGTGCCATCGAAGCGAAGTGCGGCAAGGTACTCGGGTGTGAGCGAGTGCATGGAAATGTAATCCTAAACTGTATAAATGGGGTAATCATAGATTATAAATGGGGTATTGTCTCTAAAAATACCTCTTTACCTATGTTTGACTACCTCATTTCCTGATCATTGGATCGGTCGTGAGAGGCTCGTATAACCGACCAAGAAGAAAATGAGCGACATGAATCTAAAAAAGGGGCAATCAATTCACAATTACCCCATTTAATCCATTGTTTACCTCATTTCCCAGCGATCATCCTCGAGCAAAGAAAATGGCAAGGGAACGGCACCCAAGGGGCAACGGCCCTACCCAGAAAAGTAAGCGCCACCGCATCGGCGTGATGACACCGCACGTCAGATGATGCATACTCGCTGAGCAGGATGTTGCCTATCAGACGATAGTGACTTGCGAGGTTAAGGGCTGGTCAGCGAAGTGCTGCTTCCACAACCTTGGTGTGAGGGTGTGGACCTGGCTGTCTGGCTGCATTGAAACGCGTAGCACCATCACGCCGATGCGGCAACGCTTACGTTTTGCTGATCATTCTGTTGATGCTTGATTCGCAATCTTCTGCGAAAAACACGCTCCCTACATAGCAGTAAGGAGCAACACCTGACGTCACCTTCCGAGTTATAGAGCGGTATAACCACCATCGGCTAGCAAGCTCGCACCGGTAATAAAACTTGCCCCGTCCGAGAGCAGAAACGCGATCGCGTGCGCAATCTCGTCTGCAGTCCCAAGGCGACCGATCGGGTGCTTTTTGATGAGTTCAAGATGGGCTTGCTCGTCAAACACATCCAGAAGCGGTGTATCCACATAGCCAGGATGAATTGAGTTCACCCGAACACCACGCGCTGAGTACTCTAGCGCGGTCGCGCGTGTCAGTCCCGTCACGCCATGTTTGGCTGCCGTGTAAGCCGGTGCAGTCTGTTCGCCAACAATGCCGAGAATTGAAGACATGTTCACAATGGCGCCACCGCCCGCAGCCAGAATAGCTGGTATCTGAAAGCGCAGGCCATAAGCGACACCATTCAGATTGATGTCAATCACGCGCTGCCAGCCCTCAAGATTGATGTCACCCATAGGTCCGTTGCCATCACCCACACCTGCGTTATTCACTGCAAAATGCAGCGCACCAAATTCGCGCACTGCCAGATCCACGGCGTTTTCAGAATCCTCTGGACGCGAAACATCACCAACATGAGCGACTGCACGGCCGCCGTTGGCCTTGATTTCTTGAGCAAGCTTCTCAACAGCATCTTTCTGTATATCCGACACCAAGACCGCAAGACCGTTGGCTGCCAGAAGATGGGCTGTGGCTTTGCCAATACCGGAGGCAGCACCACTCACGAGCACGGTTTCACCTGTAAATGTGTATTTCATCAGATTTCCTTAAAATACTAAAAGTGAGCTCGACTCTTGCGCAATGACAACTAATTTTGCGCACAGAGGTCGAGCCAGAATCAAGTGTTTAAGTGATATTTATGTGCATCACTTCTTTGTTGTTTTACGAGCCCGTGCCGCCGGTTTATCGTCTTCAATCTGCGGTTGCGCCCACGTCGTCGCCCATTGCTTCATGGCGTCCAACATGGGCTGCGTGTCTTTACCAGCACCCATGGCTTGGCTCACAGACTTCTGCCAGCTTGAAATCGCCTGCTGCAGGCCTGTCACGAAAGCAGCCTGATTCTTGATGACGAGACGATTATTACCCTGCAAGACACTGGTCTGATGCTGATGTAAACGCCAGAATGTTTCTGCGGGTAACATGGTCACGGATTGCCAATTTGCAGACTCCATCAACCCTTCCATGTCAGCCTTGTTTTGATCTAAGCGTTGGCTGCCTCGCTCAAGGGCTGCCTCTAGCCAGCGGTGGGTACCCTCCTGCAGTAAGCGGGTCAATTCAAGATGCAACTGCATGTTGGCTTTGTAGAGTTCGAGAGGAAGATTCTTTTCGCTCATTTCATTCTCCTTAGTGGTCAGTGAGCCATCGGGACTCAGTTTCAGGCCATCTGCGAGATGGTCCTTCTAAAACGCCGTAAGGACAGGACATACAACACAGTGCCAATCACGATCAGCGCTAAAAATGGTTTCCAAACGGTTTCCATGCCAGCCCCTCTAAAGAGGATAGCTTGTCCAATTTGAACAAAATGTGTCGTCGGTGCAAGCTGCATCAAATCCTGCACAAATGAGGGCATACTTTCACGGGGTGTGCGACCACCCGACAACATGTTCATCGGAAGCAGGGTCAGCATCAGCAACAAACCAAACTGTGGCATGGTACGAGCAACAGTTGCCATGTAAATACCCAACGAAGTCATTGCATAAAGGCACAAAACCACACCGATTAGAAAAAGCGGTATTGAACCTTCAATCGGCACTTTGAGTAGCCCGCGCACCACCAGTGTTAAGGACACAGTTGTGGCGATCAACACCACCAATCCCATGGCAAGCACCTTGGAGGCCATGATTTCACCCGGTGTGATAGGCATCACAAGCAGATGCTCAATCGTTCCATGCTCGCGCTCTCGTATAAGCGCCGCACCTGTCAAGATAATCGACAACATCGCCACCGAGTTGATGACCTCAGCAATACTACCAAACCAAGACTTTTCTAGCGTCGGATTGAATCGCACCCTCTGCACCAAATCGACCGGTAAAGTTGTAGCCACGCGCTGTCGCTGCATAAACTCATTGACCTCACCCATCACGACCTGCTGAATATAGCCGTTCCCCGTAAAAGCTTGACTCATACGCGTGGCATCAATATTGAGCTGCACGCCCGGATTTTTGCCTGCCAAGACATCACGCTGAAAATTCGGTGGAATGTTGAGCACGAACGTAAAGTCACCACTGTCGAGCCCCGCATCCATTTCATTGAGCTCAATCATTTTGGGGCGCGTAAATTCTGGTGGATAAAACGCCGACACAATGCGGGCCGACAAAGGCGATCGATCCTCATCGACCACAGCAATCGCCGCGTTTTGTAGGGTCTCTGGTTGCGAAGTGGCCGAGGTATAGATCGAAACCGTAAAGACATACACGATCAAGAGCAGCATGGCCGGGTCGCGCGCCAGACTCCAGAGTTCTTTTTGTGCCAGACGCAGAATATTTTTTAATTTGCGCATGTCATTTCTCCTGCTTGCGCAATAGCACCACGGACGCACCAACAATGACAGGCACCGCGATCAGTAAAGGCCAGATGGACTGACTCAAGTCACTAAAAGTCAGGGCCTTGCTAAACACGCCACGACTAATGATGAACATGTGCGTGGCAGGATACATCTCACCCGCGATCCGGCTAAACCCTTCCATGGAAGACACCGGATTCAACAACCCAGCCAACTGGACAGTCGGCAACATCGTACCGATCATCGCAAAAAAGAGCGCCGCTATTTGACTGCTCGTCACTGTGGAAGCTAACAGACCCATGCCCGTTGCGATGATGCAAAACAGAAATGTTGCGATCGTCAATGTCAGAAAGCTCCCTGTCAAGGGAACGCCAAACACCGTAACGGCCAAAAGCACCATACAAAAGAAGTTGACCATCGCCAACACGACATAAGGCAATTGCTTGCCAACTAAAAATTCCAAGCGTGTGACCGGTGTCACATAAAGATTGATAATGGAGCCCAGTTCCTTCTCACGCACAACAGACAAAGCCGCGAGTATCGCCGGCAACATCAGCAGCAACATGGGTATGACGGCGGGCACCATAGCCTTCAAGCTTTCAATGTCAGGGTTATACCGAAAGCGACTTTCGATTGTTGCAACCGATGCCGGCAAGTCTCCCATGCGCTCTTGCATTTGCGTCTGTAACCAATGCTGATGTAGACCTTGCACATAACCCTGTATGGTTTCTGCGCGCTGCGGCATGGCTCCATCAATCCAGGCACCCACCTCAACCGGATCACCTCGCAAAACATCGCGCCCAAAACCATGCGGAATCTCAATGGCCAGCGTAATGTCGCCCTGCCGCAGCCGCATGTCCATGTCTTCATAGTCCTTTAATGGCGGCTGCTCAAGAAAATAACGCGACCCTGAAATATTGAGGACATAGTTATTGCTCAATGTGGTCTGATCACGATCTAGAACCGCATAGCGCAAATCTTCCACATCCATGGTGATCCCAAACCCCATGACAAACATGAGTAAGAGGCTGCCCACCAAGGCCAACGTTGCCCGCACGGGATCGCGTCGCAATTCCAAGGCTTCGCGCCAGGTAAAACTCAGCATGCGCTGCAAACTAAACCAAGGATGTTTAGGTGGCGCCCCCTCCTCACTCACCACGTCAGCAACGAGGCTTTTACGCGTTTCTTCAGCCTTTTGCGGCTCATCTGACACTTGAGATTTCGACTCAGGCGTTTCACTCGCTTCAAGCAAGTATCCGATAAAGGCTTCTTCGAGCGAAGCTGCACCGCGTTTTTCAACAAGTCGAGCAGGGGTATCGCTGTCCAAGACTTTACCTGCATGCATCATGGACATCCGGTCACAACGCTCAGCTTCATTCATGAAGTGCGTCGAGATAAAGATGGTGACTTTGTCACGGCGCGAGAGCTCAATGAGTAGACGCCAAAAGTTGTCTCGGGCCACCGGATCCACGCCTGACGTGGGTTCATCCAGAATCAACAATTCCGGCTTATGCACCATGGCAACCGCGAGCGATAAGCGTTGACGCATTCCCAGCGGAATCGCCTGAGGCAATCGATCCAACACATCTTCGAGTTCAAAGCGCTTGACCATTTCGGCCACTCGCTCATCCACTTGTTCTTCGGGCACGTGGAACAATCGGGCATGCAACACAAGGTTTTGTTTGACTGTCAGCTCGTTGTAGAGTGAAAACGCTTGAGACATATAGCCCACGCGTCGACGCGTATCGATATCGTCCGGATTCACCTCCTGTCCAAACAGCCACGCACGCCCTTCCGAAGCCGGCAACAACCCCGTGAGCATCTTCATAGTGGTCGACTTACCACAGCCGTTAGAGCCCAAAAAACCAAAGATTTCACCGCGACCAATGCGAAATGACACATTATCCACAGCCGTAAAATCACCAAATCGAACCGTCACACCATCAGCCTCGATGGCCACATCAGATTCATCGACATCTAAGGGTGGGATAGTGACGACTTCATAGCCTTGACGCTTTTCTTCTGGCAAGAGACGAATAAAGGCCTGTTCAAGGTTGGTACTGTCCGTGCGCTGTAATAATTCCTCAGGTGAACCTGTCGCTAGAATGCGCCCATCGTCCATCGCCGCTAGCCAATCAAAACGCTGTGCTTCATCCATGTAAGCCGTGGCCACGATGACGCTCATCGTCGGGCGATCTTCACGGATGGTATCAATCAAATCCCAAAATTGTTTACGAGCCAGCGGATCGACCCCAGTCGTGGGTTCATCCAGAATCAGAAAATCCGGATCATGAATCAGCGAGCAGCAAAGGCCTAGCTTTTGTTTCATTCCGCCAGACAGTTTGCCGGCGGGACGTGACAAAAAAGGGTAAAGGTCAGTTGCTTTCGTCAGATCATCGATGCGTCGACGTCGCTCAGCCGCACCATGGCTAAAAAGTCTGGCAAAAAACTGTAAGTTTTCTTCAACGGACAGGGTGTGATAGAGGTTTTTGCCTAAACCCTGAGGCATATAGGCAATGCGCGGGCAGACCTGATCTCGGTGCTCGGCATTGCTCATATCGCCATCCAGCACCTCAATGGTGCCGCTCTGAATAGCGCGTGCCCCAGCGAGCAAAGACAGTAGGCTGGACTTACCGACACCATCAGGACCGATTAGACCAACCATACAACCGGCTGGAATCTCCAGACTGAGGTTATCCAACGCTAATGTCTTGCCGTAATGCAGGCTCACATCCTGAATCCGGGCAACGATCGCATTTGTGCCCACTGTCATTATCTACTCCGTCAGGGGCGAAGAGAGTGACTCAGGCCATGTCGCTGATGGATCTAGCTTAATCCAGGCTTCACCAGGCAGTCCAGTTTTGACCTGCTCCAAATGCTGACGCAACAATTCAGGATCAATCTGTGCCTTGACACGGAACATCAGCTTTTGGCGCTCCGAGGCCGTTTCCACTGTTTTAGGGGTGAACTGTGCAGTGCTCGCCACAAAACTCACTTTGGCAGGAATGGCAAGATCCGGTGCGGCATCTAATACCAGCCGCACTTCTGTCCCCATGCCGACTCGACCCGCCACTTCGCTGGGCAAGAAGAATGTCATGTAGACATCGGCCAAATCAATCACGTTGAGCACACGTCCCCCAGCACCCAATACCTCACCAGGTTGCGCAACTCGGAACTGCACGCGCCCGTCACGTGGACTCTTAAGTTCACTGTCGCGGATGTCGGACTCAATGCGCTTGACCGCAGCTTGAGCAGCTCGCACGGCTGACCCTGCACCCACAAGTTGAGCTCGCGCCGCATTAATGGCGGCATCTGCTGCAGCTGCTTGAGCACGCGCAGCCGCTAACGCAGCCTGTGCACTGTTAACACGGGCTTGGTCATCATCAAGTTCCTGCGCAGACGCCGCACCACGGCTAGACAAAGCACTGGAGCGCTCCAAACGCCGTTGAGCCGCATCGAGATCTGCTTCGCGTTGCTTCACGACCGCACGGGCTGCCATGGCATCACTCTCACGCAAAGCAACCTGCGCCTCTCCAGCTGCAACATTGTTCTCAGCTTGGCTAAGCGTTGCGAGCGCTTCATCACGCTGGGCTTCAAGGTTGTCTAACTGCATAATCGCCAGGGGCTGCCCAGCCACCACAAAATCACCTTCGTCGGCAAGAATCTCTTCAATGCGCCCAGGCAATCGGGTCGAAATATTGATTTCTGTGGCTTCAATACGTCCATTACCGCGCACAAAACCATCACCTGGTCCCGTCTCGGAGAAGGCTTGCCAGCCCCACCATGCCACGGCGATCACAAGAACCGCCACGGCCAATTGCAGTAATCGGCTCATCGTTTTTTTGTTACTCATGGTTTTACTGTCAACTCGGTTGATTGTTCGGGTTCAGCACTGTCTTGTGCTGCATTATCTTGATTCGTTCTTGTGGCTCCGCCTAACGCGCGGTACAAGTCGACTTGGCTAGCGAGAAGCGCACGTCGCGTCTGAACGACCTGCTGCTGAACATCAAGCAGGTCTCGCTGTGCATCCAGCACCTCCAAATAGGCCACCGAACCTTGGTCATAACGTAGCTGTGCCAGACGGGATCGCTCAGACTGGGCTGCTCGACTTTGCAACAACACTTTCAATTGGTCTTGTAACCAACGATGTGAATCAAGGGCATCAGAAACTTCTCGGAAGGCATTCTGGATCGTGCGTTCGTAATCAGCGACCGCCAAGTCACGGCGCACCTCAGAAAGCTCGAGATTCGCTTCACGTCGTCCACCATCAAAGATCGGTAAGGAAATTGTGGGCATGAAACTCCAAGTGTGGCTGCCCGACCCAAACAAATCATCGAGCTGTGCGCTGGCCGTCCCAAACGCACCCGTCAGCGCAATCCGTGGCAGGAATGCGGCGCGAGCGGCACCAATATCAGCATTCGCTGCCCGTAAACGGTGTTCTGCCGCGATAATGTCCGGGCGGTAGACTAGGAGTTCTGAGGGTAGACCCGGATCAATTTCGACAAGCATGGTTGTACGATCGAAGGGCTCAACAGGTCCCAGATCGCCTGGATCACCACCAAGTAGCAAACGCAAAGCGTTGATCTGAAGCGCACGCTGACGCTCAAGCTGAGCAAGCAATGATCGCGCCTGCAACAACAAGGTTCTGACTTGAGTGAGGTCTAGTTGAGATGTCGATCCCACTTCGAAACGGTCCTGAAACATGCGATAGGACTGTTGTCGAGTTGCTAAGGTCTGTCGTGCAATCTTGACCCGTTCATCAAGCTCACGCACACTCAAATAAACATTGGCCACTTCAGTCACTAAGGCCAATTGCACAGCCTGCTGTGCGGCTTCAGTCGCAAGCCAACGCTCTAGTGCGGCGTCATTCAGATTGCTGACACGTCCCCATAGATCCAGCTCCCAGGTCGTCAGTCCCACCTCTGCGCGATATTCGCTACCAGTCCGAGCTTGACCCGTCGGACTCAGACCCGCAGACGTGCGGGCACGCCCGCCTTGACCGTCAGCTGAAAAATGGGGAAACAAATCACTGCGCTGGATGCCATGTGCAGCACGTGCTTCTTCGACCCGTAAGACCGCAATTCGCAGGTCACGGTTATGCTCAATCGCCGTACTGATCAAACGCTTGAGCACGGGATCCGTAAAATAAGACTGCCACGGGAGCTCGTGCGCTTGGACACCCTTTTTATCTGCCTGGGCCGCCGGATAGGCTTCAGGCACAGGTGCCTGGGGCCTTTCATAATCGGGTGCGAGGGACATACACCCTTGCAAGGCAACTACGGCAAGCACCGCAATCGTTCCTTGCAACGGGGCACGAAATCGAACTGGTTTGGGCATTGAGCCACCTGTATTTCTGCAGATCACAAACCGATCTGTCCTTTAAAAATATCGCCCGCACCCTCTCATCATCGGGAACGGGCGTTCCTCATACTGGCTGAGAAATCAGTTATTTTTCTAAAACGTACTGACCCGGTGCATCCTCAATTTGGACATAGCCCTTCTCAGGTGCACCCATACTCGGGGCAAGCTGCTTTTTACCGGAGTACTCAACGAGCCATTGCTCCCAGGCCGGCCACCATGAACCTTCGTGTATGGGTGCTTTTTCATGCCACTCTTCAGGCCACAGGCGTTTATCCTCTGGCTTCTGAGTCGCAATCTGGTAGCGACGGCGTGGATGCCCTACCGGACTGACGATGCCGCCATTATGTCCACCCGAAGTCAGCACGAACGTAATTTCACCGCTCATGAGCGAATGAACTTTGTAAACAGACTGCCAAGGCGCAACGTGATCAGATGCCGTGCCCACCACAAATGCAGGTAGACGCAGATTACCCAAATTCACGCGTCGGTCACCGACTTCATACCGCCCTGCACTCAAGTCATTGTTGAGGTAAAAGTCGCGTAGATATTGCGCATGCATCTTTGCCGGCATGCGGGTTGCATCTGCGTTCCATGCCATCAAGGCGTTGAGCGGCACCCGATCTCCAAGCAAATATTCGTTGACCAAACGCGACCACAGCAAATCGTAAGAGCGCAGCATCTGGAAAGCACCCGCCATCTGATCAGCCCGCAGATACCCAGCCTGATTCATCTGAGCCTCAAGCAAATTCAGTTGTGACTCATCGATAAAGAGCCCCAGCTCACCCGCTTCGCTAAAGTCTGTTTGCGCAGCCAACAGGCTGATGGTCTTGAGTCGATCATCCCCATCACGAACCATGGCAGCCGCTGCAACGCTGAGCAAGGTGCCACCCAAGCAATAACCAGTCGCATGCACTTTCTTACCGGGCACAATGGCATTGACGGCATCAAGGGCCTCACCCCATCCCATCTGTAGATAATCGGCCATACCCAATTCACTTTCATCAGCACCTGGGTTTTTCCAAGAAATGGCAAACACCGTATGCCCCTGATCCACCAGATACTTGATGAGTGAGCGTTCCGGTTGCAGATCAAGAATGTAATATTTCATGATCCACGCGGGGACAATGAGTACGGGCTCCGGATACACTTTCTCCGTCGTCGGCTCATACTGGATCAGCTCAATAAGCCGATTACGAAACACCACTTTACCTGGGGTTGTCGCAACATCTTGGCCCACTTTGAATTGTTCCGTTCCTGGCGGGGGTGTGCCGTCGATGCGTGCACGCACATCCTCCATAAAATGTTGGAAACCACGCGCAAGATTGGCACCACCTTCTTGCATCGTCTTATCCATCACTTCAGGGTTGGTCGCTAAGAAATTTCCCGGAGAAAACATATCCAGCCACTGCTTAGTGGCAAATGACACCAAACGCTTGTGGTGAGCACTCACGCCATCCACACGGTCAACCGCATACTCCCACCATTTCTGCTGGAGCAGAAATGTGCGCCGCAAGACATTGTACGGATAACGATCCCATGCGGGATCCTTAAAACGGCGATCGTAATCCGGCATCTCGCCTGGACACTGCTCTTGACCTTCTACTGTGAACAAATGAGCTTTTGCGCAGTCATGCACGAGAGTCAGAGCCTCTCGCGCCATGTCGATACGCGCCCCAGGGCTAATGGCCAGATGCGAGATCCAGTCCATCCAAGCTAAAAGCTGAGATTCTGGCGACATCGACATCCAAGTCTTTGCCCATGCGGCATGTGCTGCGTCGTCCAAACGTTTAGCACGCGACGTCGTACTGCTTTGTGTCATAAAAGTAGCTCCTAGAAATCTTCACCGACCAATCTCAATAAGACCAGTCGGTCGTTTCTGATATAATAAGACCAATCGGTCGTTTTTGCAATGCATCTTGCGCAACTGAAAACAACCACCCGCAACTTTTACATGCCGAACCAGATAAATCAGATGAATCAGGAACCTACGCAACCGACAGATCGCACCCGGCCTTCTTCTCCAATACGCAACAAAGCGTCAATCTCAGCCCCTATGCCGAGTTCGACACAAGAAAGTCGCGGGACTAAGCGTCGCTATCTACCAGCAGACGAACGCAAGCAGGAGATTCTAGAGGCAGCTTTCAAGGAGTTTGCGGAACACGGTTTTGTGGCAACGTCTCTAGAGCGTATCGCCCGACAAGCAGGCATCTCTAAATCCGGCATCTACGCTCACTACAAGAGCAAAGATGAAATCTTCGAAAAAGTGCTACTGATGACCTTGTTCTCCGCAGACAGTCGTAATGCAGATTCAACAGCCGTTGCCGACATGGATCTCTGCTCACTCATCGACCACCACCTCGACCGACGCTATGAATACCTACAGTCACCTCGTGCGATTGCTGCATTTAGACTGCTTGTTGCCGAGAGTGCACGAGCCCCAAAAATGGTTCGAGCCTGTGTGCGTAAACTCATCGAGCGTAATATTGAAGCTGACATGAACTTCCTGCAGCTCATTATCCCAAAAGGTCACACGCTTGAAACTATCACGCAAAGTCAGCACCTCCTGAATCAAATTCCAATTGGTGCATGGCTCATCATGAAGACCATCTTTGGCGAGCATGAAGCACCCATCGATGTGACTGCTTTCAAAGACATACACCGAAAGTTACTCCTTGATGAGCTGCAACAATACTTTTGACACCGCCAAGGTCAATCGGACCGTTCACTGCGCGAGTGGTTTACTGTATTAAGCACATTCCTGACCGCTTTATTCATCGGAGTTCGATATGTGTCGCTTTCTGGCTTATCAAGGTCCTGAAATCACTGTGCATGATTTGCTCTACGCGCCAGAACACTCACTGATCAAACAAAGTTATCAAGCCCACGAATCCGATCGACCTCTAAATGCTGATGGATTTGGTCTGGGGTGGTATTCACCTGACATCACACCAGAACCCGCTCGGTTTGTCTCTGTGACTCCGGCGTGGAACAACATGAATCTGAAATCTCTCGCGTCTCATATTCGAACACCCGTCGTTCTGGCCCATGTACGTCGTGCAAGCATCGGGGGTGTTGCAGAAAACAACTGTCACCCGTTTCACTATAAAAACATGCTCATGATGCATAACGGCTATGTGGACGACTTCATTCAGATCAAACGTAGCCTCACCAACAAACTTTCGGATGAGCGGTATGCCTGGGTCAATGGCCAAACAGACTCGCAACACCTGTTTGCTTTGTTTTTAGATCACTATTTAAACGGTGAGGCACGGGGTGCAAACGCCATGGCAGCCGCATTTGTCACCCTATTTCAAGATCTGGCCACTCTAAAGCAACAAGCCGGCCTGAATAGCCCATCATTTCTAAACATGGTCATAACCGATGGGCAAGAAATGGTCGCCACCCGCTACGTTGATATGCCCGATGCAACGCCTTTGTCATTACATCACGCACACGGCTCTCACTATCGTTGCGATGAACACGGTCGCACCATGCTTGCAGTGAGCAATCAAGAACACTCAGCCAACCTCATTGCGTCAGAACCGCTCTCCTCACAAGCCGAACACTGGGAAGTTGTTCCAGCCAATCATTTCGTCTTAATCGATACAAACGGCTATTCAAAATTTGTTGCAATTAAAGTTTGAAACGTTCGCAATGGAATACTGAAAGCTTCACAGTTTTACTGGTTTGCAGACACATCAGAACATATTAAAAAAATATCGACTAACAGTCACTATTGATCTAGAGCGAGTTGAAGCGGTCCAAATTGTGAGCATACATACGCTATTCTCTCAGTTGAGCCTCAATTCACAGCAACACCTAGCACACTAAAAGCTTTGAAAATTAGTAACAGATCGTGCAGTCTGACTGACCCAAACCCATGAAACATATTGTTAAACAATTCAATCCTCGTCAATGTGAGAGACCAACCGGCGAGCAAGGCGCTGTTCTGACAATCGTTGCTATTGTGATGGTTGCTTTGTTGGGATTTTCTGGGCTCGTCATTGACTTCGGATACAGCTATACACAAAAGGCAAGAATGCAAGCGCTTGCAGATTCGCTGGCATTGGCTTGTGGCCAATTCGAATGTGTCGCACAGCCACCCGGAGAAAACTCAGCACTATTTTCGCCACTCATGGCAACATTTTCGGGTCAAGGTCAACAGCAGACAGTCAACGTTGACCCACAAACCACCTGCCCAGGCAATTCACAAGCCCATTTAGAGACACAGTGCACGAAAGTCACCATACACAGAACATGGGATACATTTTTTATTCGTCTTTTTGGAATATCTCAGTTGAGCACACAGGCCAGCGCCTAAGTCGCAGTCACTGAAAACGGTGGAAACCCTATCGAGCCAATCAACGCAGACGGTGTGATTTGGACGGCTTCTGGGGTGCGCTTTCCGGGCACAGGTTCGTTAAACATCAATGGCAATGTGTTGAACAACAATATCAACAACTTCCCATTAACGTCCACGAACTCGACCGTTACAGTCAATGGAAAAATTGTCACCAAATCCGCTGCTCAAGGATCTATCGTCGCGACCGACGGTTGGGAGACCTCCACCGAGAGTCCACGCCCATGCTCAATCGATATTAATGCCCTAGCCGCTACCCAGTGCACGACAAACGCACCCGCATCGACAAGCGATGGCACCACAACCACTTACTATCCTGGTCTTCATCAAAATCTGATTATCCATGAACGCAAAGTCGTTTTTGCACCAGGTCTTTATTGTATAGACGGACAATTCAACACAGACACCGGCTCAAATGGTGATGACATTAGGGGCAATAATGTCACCTTTTTGCTTTTAAATCCAAAATGGCAATCACCTATCATCCGCTTAAGTGGTTCAAATAATGTTGTATCACTGCAAGCACCCAATGACAGCACCGATCCTCTTCACGGTATTTTATTTATTCACCAATCTGATCCAAACCACAGCCCCAGACCTTTACTCGAAGCATCTGGTAACCACAACACACTGAGATTTGATGGGATGCATTATGTTGGTGGAAACCGAGAGCTCCAATACACGATCAACGCCAATGGCAATTCACACCAATTCGATATACCAGGCATGATTGCAGAAGGAACAATTTCAATCAAACTGTCAGATCCCCCCAATAAAAGCACATTCCAAGTCAATACGCCCAGCATGGGCTCAATATGCTCTGATGACTCATCAGGCTCGAACTCAGGCGGATCGAACAATGGCGGAAGTTCTAATCCTGGTCACAAATCTTTCAGGCTTCTAGGATAAAACGCCATAAATTATTGGTTTCTAAAGCATCCATATAAGACGGGCGCTTTGCTATTTCAACAAAGCGCCCGTCTTAAGTACATCAGAAGATCAATTCAAATTAGATCTTATTTGCTCTTGATAGGACCTGGAGCGGAGACCTGTTTCATCAGATCATCATCCCAGTCGCCTTCAACAACCACGTGACCTGAAGCTCCCTTCTCAAAAGCTTCGATCAGGTTGTGGTTCACGTAAGCATAAACACCAGGCTGCTTAAACTTGTACAGAGCTGCGCCAGCTGAACCACCGCGGATAAACCAAGTCTCAAGGTCAACTTCAGGTGCGTTATTGAACTTACCTGTTTCCCAAACATAGTCACCGTGTCCACCGATCAAGTGAGGACGTGTATCGCGGTTTGCGCTACTGTGAATAAAGAGCACATTGTCACCAACATTGGCTTTCAGTGCGCCGTCACCACTCAATGCACCAACCTTACCGTTAAACACGATATGGCTAGGCAAGAGCGTGCGCATGACTTCCAAAGTATCGCCGTAGCTTTCCATCAGCGTATCGTAGTCTTTGTACTCACCATCCTCATCGGTCGGGATGTACAGATCCATCTCACCAATTGTGTAAACCTTGTCGTAGGTCAGCGGATTGCCTTGACCATCTTTCAGACCGTCACGTGGCAGCACCATGATTGTGCCGCTCATACCGGACACCACGTGCCAAGGCACCATGCCTTCTGGCGCGCAGTGATAAATAAATGTTCCTGGGCGGTCCGCTTTAAAGCGCAACACGACTTCTTCACCAGGTTGAATGGTTGTTAAGCTTGCACCACCCAATGCACCTGTGGCGGCGTGGAAGTCAATATTGTGCTCAAGCACGCTTTCCGTTGGGTTGATCAAAGTCAATTCGACATAATCGCCTTCATGCACGACCATGGTCGGTCCTGGCAATGTGCCGTTAAATGTCATGGCTTGCAAAGTCGTGTCATTATCTTCATCAATCACGACTTTCTTTTCTTCGATGGTCAACGTGAATTCAACCACTTTCGGCTCGCCTTTGGCCACTTGATCATGTTCCATCACGAATGGCGGAGGAAGCAACTTAGGCTGAATACGCTCCAATTGATCAACGGGTGTCGCTGCCATGGCACCGCCAGCCCACAATAAGCTCATGGAGGTTGCAAGAATTCCAAGACGAAAGTTTTTCATAGTCGTGCTCCTTTTTAAATGAATGAACTTTAATTAACTGGTGGGTTCATAATCCTATATTTACTCAACCTGACATTTGTTCTAGATCAATGTTTTTAGGCTAAAACCCGAGTAGATTAGTTGGTTTTGATTTATATCAAACTGTTTGTCCCAAACCACTTACTGCTTAGTGTGAATATGCCACACCATACTTACCTGTCATCGCGCACCAATCTAAATCCCAAATTGGTGGGTGGCAGTCCAATTGAACAGGCTCCCGTTTTAGGATCTCGAATAAAATCAGGCATCGCAGCTACGTGTGCACCTGCCAACACCCGAACACCACAATTTTCTTTCACGTGCTCACCATCTCGATAGGTATGAAAACACGTATCTGTCCACTCCCACACGTTCCCAGCCATATCCTGCAAACCATATTCATTGGTCCCAAAATAACCAAACGGCTGAGTCGCTTTAATTCGGTCTTGGCGTCGACTGGTCTCGCGATCATACTCAGCCAACCACCGCACTGCAGGATTATCTGGTGCGGACTCCAAAGTGCCTTCTTCTTCGTACTTATCAGCTGCGGCCCTCACCCACTCTTCATACGTCGGCAAACGCCAGTCCTGCCCAGTTTTTTCTGATAACCATTTCGCATAGTCTGTCGCATCCAACCAGCTAATCCCCACGGCGGGTGCATCACCACTCATGAAGTTTCTAAAGCCTTTATCTAATGCACCACAAGCACCGTCAGACACACACTGCATGTACTCAGCCTGACTAACCTGGCGAGTCATCACACGGATGTCTTTGTCAATTGCGCCTTGCACACTGGGGGCGTCTGTTGGCAAGCCATTTTCAACAAATGAGCCGGCAATTTGATACTGAAACGTCCCAGCCGGAATTTTCTGTTCCGAAACCTGCGGAATTTGTGTTTGGGTATTCGCAGCGAGCGAAGAACCAGCACCCATCGCCAGCAAAACGGCTGCAGACATAATCCCGATGTTTTTACTCGACAATACTTTCATCACCATTCCTCATTGAGGCATCAATCATCTAATGTTTTCGTATTTCATAGCAAAAGAATAAATGATCAAAGCTTATTTAAAAACATTTTGTCACAAATTTTATTGATATGCATCAAACATTAGAAAACATTTCAAATCTTTTTAGTGTCGAACATGAAATAATGAAATCACTCACATTGATTCACAAACGTAGCGGAGTATCTAATGAACAAACACGCCTTTCGACAGCGACTTTTGACTGGCGCCATGGGCATTGTTTTTAGCTTAAGCACGGCCTTCGCATTCGCCGCGCCTTTGGCATTTGAAGGTGGTGACCTCTCACGCGCTAGACTCGCACCCGAGTGGACATTACAAGATGTAAGCGGCGCCACAAAAACCCTAGAGGACTACGCCGGCAAAGTTCTAATGGTGTATTTCGGTTACACCCAGTGCCCAGACATTTGCCCAACCGCATTGGCGCAAGCTGCGCATGCCATGGAAGTTTTAGACACTGGCCATGAAGACGTTCAAGTCATTATGGTGACAGTCGACCCAGAGCGTGACACACCCGACATTCTTGATGCATATGTCAAAGCCTTTAATCCGGAATTCATAGGTCTTTACGGAGATGCGGATGCACTAGAAAAGACAGCTGACGCGTTTAACGTGATTTACAACAAAGAAGCCACCGGTGATCCTGAACACTACGAAATGAACCACACAGCTGCTTTTTATCTTTTAGACCAAAAAGGACAAGCCAGAGTACTCATTGGTCCAGAGATGACGGGTGAAGAGATCGTGCACGACATCAAGCTGCTGCTTAAAGAAGGCAAGCAATCGTCATAAGCCTGTGCACAAACGATCTTTGATCGTCACTTCACATAAAGTTCAGGATGCGAGGAGATAGTCAATACGCCATCAATCACGAATTGGACTGCCATACAAACCAGCAAGAATCCCATGATTCTTGCAACAGCCTCCACAGCATCCTGACCCACCATCGCCACAATGCGATCAGCAGATCGCAAACAGACATAAAACAACAAGCCAAGTAAGCCTGCCACAACAACCGGCACAAGTAAAATAACCCACGCAGCATAGTGGTGCTGTGAGGCTTGAATTTGTGATGCTGCACTCATGATTAACGCCATCGTACCCGGACCAGCTGTACCAGGCATCGCCAACGGCACAAAAGCAAGGTTCGGGACAATGCGCTTCACGGCTTGACCATCTTCTTCCACTTGCTGTGCTTCAGGAATATCTGACAACGTGGTCGATGGAAACAACATTTTGAAGCCGATATAGGCCACGATCAAACCACCCGCAATTCGCATCCCTGGTAACGAAATAGAAAACGCACTGAGCACAAAACTACCGGCGTAGTACGTGACCAGCATGATGCCTACAACATAAATCGCTGCTTGCCGAACTTGCTTCTTACGTTCAAAGTTCGACAGGTCTTTACCTAACGCCAGCAACAGCGACATCGATGTCAATGGGTTTGCCAGCGGCAACATCATGACAAAACCGATCAGAATCAGATGAAAGAACTGAACGATTGATTCCATAAGCCGACCATAGAGACGTTATTCAAAAGAACTTCCATTGTACGCAACAATCGCAATGGGTCATTCAGTAAAACTTAAAGGTGATCAGCAAATCAGTTAGTAAAATTCTTGCACAAGCCGAGGTGCAATAGCCAGTAATACACTCTTCACTATTCAGCAGACCGAAACGGCGTACAACTCATTCAGAGCACAGGAGTTTTCTGTGACGAACAAAGGCACGCCCCAAAGCAGGCGTCTGTTTAGGTGGTGACAGCAGTGCTTGCACAAAACATGCCTGATCCGCCATCGATAACCGAATAATCTCAGCTTGTTCGACAGTGCGTAGGGCTGCATCGTGAACAGCAGCGATCACGAAATCCGTCATGGTGCGCCCTTCAAGTTCAGCAGCGTGCTTAAGCATTGCATGCAGCTCGATACTAATCCGAATCTCGAGGCAAGTAGTAGAAACTCTGGCTGACATAATAGGATTCTCCTTGCTTAATCGTACGGCAATTTGCCGCGATGGAAATATTTTCAAGAAGAGCGTTTGGATTTAGAAACTTTGAGAATTACCGACTAAGAGTACTAGCCCAGTGCGGTTGGGTTGGCTTTTTTAACTGAGTGTGATGAGTGGCCATCCCCCCTTAATCGGGAAGAGCCATCAGAAGACTGACAGAAAGAGTATTTGGTCGGGGCGACATGATTCGAACATGCGACCCTCTGGTCCCAAACCAGATGCGCTACCAGGCTGCGCCACGCCCCGACTGACTCTTGAGAGACAATCCCGAAAGATGTTGTGCCTAACAACCAATTCACAACAGCCCTGAATCAGGATAGAAAAGCATCATAGCACATATTTACAAAAATGTTTCCCTGATGAGCGTATCTTCACTAAAACTATTTGTTTTGCAACAACGAAATCAATTGTGCCTGCATATTCACAGGCTCACGCCGGTTGCGCACCTTCGTATAAGTACCATCTCGATTCTGCACCCAGGCGCGTACGTTGTCACGCAAAGCAAGTGTAAATGCCTCATGAATGACACGCCGCTTGAGAACAGGACTTAAGATCGGCACAGCCAGCTCTACTCGCCTAAAAAAGTTACGGTCCCGCCAATCTGCTGATGATAAATAAACCGCTTCGCGACCTTGTGCATAAAAGTAAAAAACACGCGAATGCTCTAAGAACCGCCCCACAATCGAGCGCACCCGAATGTTGTCCGATAGGCCAGGCACACCGGCTCGCAATGCACATGCTCCACGCACGATCAAATCAATCTGCACGCCCGCTTGGCTAGCAGCGTAAAGCTCATGGATAATTTGTGGCTCGAGCAATGCATTCATTTTGGCTTTAATAACCGCTCGGGCACCTTCTCGCGCAGCTTGTGCTTCAGCTTGAATCATCGCCACAAACGCGGCATGCATATCAAATGGCGACTGCAACAACTGCTTGAGTTCACGCCGAGCACCTAACCCTGTGAGCTGCGCAAACACTTTGTCCATATCTTCACAGATTTCGGGATTCGCTGTCAGTAATCCAAAGTCTGTATACAAACGAGCTGTCTTAGAATGGTAATTCCCAGTGCCGAGATGCCCATAGCGACGGATCCCACCTTCTTCTCGACGCAACACCAAGAGCATTTTGGCATGCGTTTTATGACCGACCACCCCATAGGAGACATGCGCACCGACCTCTTCAAGCCGAGAAGCCCAGTTAATGTTGGTCTGCTCATCAAACCGCGCCATGAGCTCCACAACGACCGTCACTTCTTTGCCAGCACGAGCCGCTGCAATGAGCAACTGCATCAGCTCAGAGTCTTCCCCTGTGCGATAAATCGTTTGCTTAATGGCAACGACATTTGGATCACGCGCCGCAGCTGTTAGCAACTCGATAATGGGACGAAATGATTGATATGGATGATGTAGCAACTGATCAGACTTACTCAGCACATCAAAGATCTCACCACCCGTTGGCGACAAACCCATAAACGCTTTCGGGATGGCACCATGCATTTCTTCAAAGAGCCATTCGGGTCGTTTGACCTCCTGACAGATCTGGATCAAACGAGAAAAGTTGGCGGGCCCAGTCACACGATACGTGTCTTCTTGAGTCAGTCCAAACTCTCGGTGCAGCAAAGCCTCAATCTCTGCGGGTAAATCTTTGTCAATTTCTAGGCGCACTGCCGCCCCAAAGTTACGTTGCGACAATTCCCCCTGAAGTGCCAATCTCAGATTAGTCACTTCCTCTTCATCGACAAACAAGTCACTGTTGCGGGTAACACGCCACTGGTAGATGCCCTGTGCAGTCATACCCGGAAACAATTCAGACGCAAATGCTCGAATCAATGAGGTCAATAAGATAAAGCCATGCGGCAAGCCTGATACTTCAGGCGGCATACGCACAACCCGTGGCAAGGCTCTAGGCGCTCGCACGACAGCAACCGTCGCTTTACGGTCAAAAGCATCTTCGCCTGATAACTCCACAATAAAGTTCAAACTCTTGTTATAGACACGAGGAAAGGGGTGCGCAGGATCCAGACCAATTGGTGTGAGCAATGGCATCATGTCACGCACAAACAGCTCATGTGCCCATGCCAACTGGACCTCATTCCACTCATGTGCATGGTGCAGATACACGCCCTCTTGCCGCATTGCAGGCAAAACCTTGTCATTAAACAAACCATAGAGCTCAGCCACAAGCTTATGTACTTTGATCTGCACCAGCTCAAAAGCCTGGCGTGCCGTCAGACCATCCGGTCCACGACGCGTCGGATGCAAACGCATTTGCTCTTTCAGACTCGAGACTCGAATCTCAAAAAACTCGTCCAAGTTTGAACCCACGATACACAAATACCGCAACCGCTCCAGCAAAGGTGTCGTGCTTTCATTGGCCATCGCCAACACACGAGCATTAAACTGCAACAAAGACAACTCTCGATTCAGATACTCCACTGAACCCAGAATCTCTTCTTCTGTATTTTGAACATCGGCCGCTTTTATTTTTGTTCCCATGATGGCTTTCAAACGTTGAAACAATCGCTATATAGGGTCATCTTCGCTGATTCGAACAGGTTTGTGTCATATTTTTCATGTTCGGACAGAAACAGATGGTCGCTATTTCTCATACTACCCATATAATCAGCGTGTCACGAAACAGAGTTGTCGTTATGGAACATCTACTGGCTGCCGTTGATATTGGCTCAAATAGCTTTCGGTTATCAATCGGACGCGTTGAGCAAACAGACGGTCTGCGCCAAATCTATCAGATAGACAAGCTTAAAGAAACCGTGCGCTTAGCGGCTGGCCTCAATGAGAACAAAATTCTCAGCGAAGACGCCATTGAACGCGCACTCGAAGTCTTGCATCGCTTCGGAGATCGCTTACGCAGCTTCGATCCTGATCGAGTCCGCGCAGTGGCCACCAACACTTTCCGAGTCGCACGCAATACACCTCAGTTTTTACCCCGCGCAGAAGCCGCATTAGGATTTCCTATTGAAGTGATTGCGGGTCGAGAAGAGGCTCGTCTGATTTATACCGGGGTCAGTCAGACACTGCCTGCGAGTGACGATCATCGTTTGGTGATTGACATTGGTGGCGGTTCAACTGAAGCCGTCATTGGACAGCGTGACACCCCCGTCTTGACGGCATCCCTTTATATGGGGTGTGTCAGCTACAGCCGACGGTTTTTCCCGGATGGGCAGATTGATGCTGACAGGATGCAAGCAGCCATCACCTGCGCACGGCGTGAAATTGAAATCATCACCAAACCCTATTGTCGTCTTGGTTGGCAACAAGCCTATGGCTCTTCAGGGAGTTCTAAAGCCCTCTACGCGATTCTGACTGAAGGCGGTTTATCTGAACATGGCATTACGTTAGAAGGCTTACATCGACTCAAAGACAAGCTCATCTCAGCAGGACGCGTCATTGTTGAAGACCTACCCGGCATCAAATCTCATCGTGCGGATGTGTTGCCTGGTGGCCTAGCGATCATGACAGGATTTTTTGAAGAACTACAGATCGATCGCATGCGAACAGGCGATGGCGCCCTGCGATTGGGAGTTTTAGTGGATCTGGCGGGTCGCGAGTCCTTTCGTGATCGACGTGACGAAACGGTTAAAGCCTTTATGAAACGCTACCGTGTTGAAAGTCGTCAGGCCGCGCGCGTCAAACGTGCCTGTTTAAGTCTGTATGACAGCATTGCGATTCAGGATGATATCGATGATGACTTGCGTCACTTCCTAAGCTGGGCTTCTGATTTACATGAAGCCGGACTGTCCATTGCGCAATCGGGCTATCACAAGCACGGTGCTTATATTCTGACCCATGCAGACATGCCTGGGTTTTCAAAGGTTGATCAGGATTTGCTCGCCATGCTGGTCCTCGCCCACCATGGCAAACTCTCCAAAATCACCAACAAGATTCGGCATGATCGCCAGTGGAAAGCCATTCTTGCACTGCGGCTAGCGACACTACTTTGCCGACGACGTGAAGAAATCAACCGCCTGACACTATCCGTCACATTTCAAGATAAACACATCATCACCAAAGTGGACCGACTGTGGTTACAGGATCATCCGCTGGCGCACTACTCTTTACAGACCGAGCAGCAGGAATGGGAAAAAGCAGGCTTTACCTTCGAACTCATTGCCTGCCCTTAAAGTAGCAACAGTCCCAGTCAGTCAATACAAGACTGGATGACTGACTAGAGCTTAGAGCAAACTGTCAGCCAATTGTTGAGCACACTCCTGCGCCATCTGGGCATCCCGTGCTTCCACCATCAGTCGCAACTTCGGCTCGGTTCCAGATGCGCGAATCAGAATACGTCCCTGATCACCCAGTGTTTTTTCAACTTGGATGCGCGCTTTTTCAAGCCCTGGGTGTGAGGCCCAATCCAGATCTGGCGCAATCTCCACATTGATCAGCACTTGAGGCATCATCGACAAATCGCGAATCCAATCCGACAGATCACTTTGGTAACGACGCAGTGCGGCAAGCACCTGCAGACTGGCAATAATGCCATCGCCAGTAGAATGATTATCCAGACACAACAAATGCCCGGAGCTTTCGCCGCCGTACAACCAACCCTGTGCCTGCAGTTTCTCCATGACGTGACGATCGCCTACCGCAGCGCGCTCAAACGGAATATCCATCGCTTGCAGCGCCAGCTCAACGCCTAGGTTTGTCATGACCGTACCGACGACGCCGGCCACCGGCTGACGCATTGCCCGTTCACGAACAATGGCATACAACAGTTCGTCACCGTTATAAATGCGGCCAGTCGCATCCACCATCTGTACGCGATCTGCATCACCATCCAGTGCGATGCCGTAATCTGCCCCTCTGGCAATCACTTCAGCGGCAAGCTTTTCTGGATGCAAGGCACCGACACCTTCATTGATGTTAAACCCATCTGGCTTAACTCCAATCGCATGCACAGACGCACCCAGCTCTTCAAAGACGTGAGGTGCGATCCCATAAGCCGCACCATGCGCAGCATCAACCACAAGTTTGACACCATCTAGATCAAGTTCAGTCCCAAACGTGCCCTTACAAAACTCAATATAGCGACCTGCTGCATCACTAATACGTCGTGCGCGACCCAGATCAGCAGAGCTTTCACATTGAAGTGGCTCATCGATCGCGGCTTCAATCATCAACTCCCACTCATCGGGCAGTTTTGTGCCAAGACCAGAAAAGAACTTGATGCCATTGTCGTAATAGGGATTGTGTGACGCACTAATCACCACGCCAGCTGACAAGCGCCACGCACGTGTTAAATAAGCCACAGCTGGCGTCGGTACCGGACCTGCTAACAACACATCCACGCCGGCTGATGCGAATCCGGCCTCTAAGGCAGACTCCAGCATATAGCCACTTACGCGCGTATCTTTACCAATTAAGACAGAGGTGCGTGCTGTGCCCTTGTTCATCTTTCTGAACACCTGTCCCGCCGCAAAGCCTAGACGCAATGCAAACTGCGGATTCATCAAGTCACCACCAACAAGTCCGCGTACACCATCTGTTCCAAAATATTTGCGACTCACGGGATTGACTCCTCTTGTTTCCATCCAAAATTAACAGCATCCCAAACACGCAGTGCATCGACCGTTTCTTGCACATCATGGACACGCACGATTTGCGCACCTCGCGCAACCAAAACCAGCATGGCAGCCACACTCCCGACTAATCGCTGATCAACCGAACGTCCAGTAATGGCACCCAGCATGGACTTTCTGGATACACCCACAGTCACTGGATAGCCACTGGCCACCAATTCTGACAGATGACGCATGAGGGTTAAATTGTGATGAACACTCTTGCCAAACCCAAAACCTGGGTCTAATGAAATTCTGTCGGCAGCAATGCCATCTGCCTGCAATGATCTGGCTGTGCTGCGCAACTCGTCAAACACATCAGCCACCACATCACCATACTGAGGTGAAATCTGCATGGTCGCGGGCGTGCCTTGCATATGCATGACGCAAACACCACATGTTTTGTGTCCAGCCACAATGGCACGCGCCTCTGGATGACGCAAACCCGAAATATCATTGATCAAATCTGCGCCCATTTGTAAAACGGTCCGCATGACATTGGGTTTACTCGTATCGACTGACAGTACAACGCCGCTGTCACGCAATGCTTCCATGACAGGTAGGATTCTTGCCAGTTCCTGCGCATCATTGACGGGAGTCGCACCAGGTCGCGTGGACTCTGCGCCTAGATCAATGATCTGGGCACCTTCCTCAATTAAACGATGGGCTTGTGCGATCGCCTGATCGGTACTGGCGTAACGACCACCATCAGAAAAAGAATCGGGGGTGATATTCACCACCCCCATCACGACCGTTTTGTGCAAGTCCAGCACAAAACGGCCACATTGCCAGTGCGTTGCACTCATGAGCGCTCCGAACTTCCTTTAAACGGCCTCAGCCGGGTTTTCTCCACTCGCAGACGGTGTTGGTCCGACTGGCGGCTGTGATGAGCCAGAAGGCTGACCAGGCTCTTTCGGTGGTCTAGGTGCACGTCCATCCATAATGTCATTGATCTGATCCATATCGATGGTTTCCCACTCCAGCAACGCCGCTGTCATGGCTTCAACCTTGTCACGATTGGTTTCCAGAATAGTCCGTGCAACCTTGTATTGCTCATCGATAATACGACGGATTTCAGAATCCACTTTTTGCATCGTAGCTTCAGACATGTGCGTGGTTTTTGTCACGGCACGTCCCAGAAACACTTCGCCTTCGTTATCTGCATAGACCATTGGGCCCAGTTCTTCGGTCATGCCGTAGCGTGTCACGATATCGCGTGCAATCGCTGTGGCTCGCTCAAAGTCATTTGAGGCACCTGTGGTCATCTGATTCATAAAGATTTCTTCAGCAATTCGACCACCGAACAGAACCGCAATCATCGACAACAAACGCTCTTTGTCCATGCTGTAACGGTCTTCTTCAGGTAACTGCATCGTCACACCCAAGGCTCGACCGCGGGGAATAATGGTGACTTTATGCACAGGGTCAGTCTTAGGCAGCATACGCGCAACCACCGCGTGACCTGATTCGTGATAGGCCGTATTGCGACGCTCTTCTTCGGGCATCACCATCGAGCGACGTTCCGCACCCATGATGATCTTATCTTTGGCACGTTCAAAGTCAGACATATCCACCAAACGACCATTGCGACGCGCTGCAAACAAAGCAGCTTCGTTCACCAAGTTGGCAAGGTCTGCACCGGAAAAACCGGGTGTACCACGAGCCAGGACGTTGGGGTCCACATTGGCTGCCAACGGCACTTTACGCATATGCACTTGAAGAATCTGGTCACGACCACGAATATCGGGCAGTGGCACCACAACCTGACGGTCAAAACGTCCTGGGCGCAACAAAGCAGGATCCAGCACATCAGGACGGTTAGTCGCAGCAATCACAATCACACTCTGGTTGGACTCAAAACCATCCATTTCTACCAGCATCTGGTTTAGTGTTTGTTCGCGCTCATCGTTACCGCCACCCAGTCCCGCACCACGTTGGCGACCGACTGCGTCAATCTCATCGATAAAGATGATGCAAGGCGCATGCTTTTTAGCGTTTTCAAACATATCGCGCACACGTGCAGCACCCACCCCGACAAACATTTCCACAAAATCAGAACCGGAAATGCTAAAGAAAGGCACTTTGGCTTCACCCGCAATGGCGCGGGCCAGCAATGTTTTACCTGTCCCAGGTGAACCTACCATCAAGACGCCACGTGGAATCCGACCACCCAGACGTTGGAATTTAGTTGGATCCCTCAGAAAATCCACCAACTCCTGAACATCTTCTTTGGCCTCGTCGCAACCGGCCACATCAGCAAACGTCACGTTGTTGGTTGACTCATCGAGCATGCGCGCTCTCGATTTACCGAAACTAAACGCACCGCCTTTGCCGCCCCCTTGCATCTGACGCATAAAGAATATCCAAACACCAATGAGCAAAAGCATGGGGAACCATGACACAAAAATGCTCATTAATAGTGAAGGCTCTTCACGTGCACTACCTGAAACCTGCACACCGGCTTTCATCAGGTCAGACACCATCCACATATCGCCAGGCGACGTGATGGTATAGGGCGCCCCACCTTCGGGAACCACATGGAGCACATCACCCTGAACGTTGACGCGACGAATCTTACCCGCTTCCGCATCTTGCATGAACTGGGTATAGCTCACTGCATGCTGCCCACTTGGGCGGCTATCAAACTGTTTAAAGACGGTAAAAAGCACTAAGGCAATCACCATCCAGACTGCAATTTTTGAGAACGAATTGTTCACGTTCTTATCTCCCGCGCAACAACATGGTTCTGGCACCACATGTCCAGTTCCGTTTTATTTGTAGCTTACATTCTCGTCATTCTACCTGCTTTGAAACTTCAGACCGTCTAAGTCCCTCAATTCGTATGATTCTTTCTCACCACGAGCTAAGGAAATCCAATCAAACTTTAGCTTCAAATAGTGGTCATCAATGCCGACAAAGTAACTACTGCGATTGTTTAAGACCTTTCGCCACCAAAAAGGTTTCAGACGATCTGTCTCTGGAGGCTTTCGGCTTGCGCTCCACCACTCTTATAAAGTCCCGCTTTAGGTTTTCGACAATCTGTGAGAACCCACTCCCATGAAATGCTTTCATCAATAGCGCACCATTTGGATTCAAATGTGCCACCGCAAATTCATGTGCCAATTCACAAACATGGGCAATCCGTGCTGAATCCGCACTACTGACCCCACTTAAGTTGGGGGCCATATCTGAAATTACAAGGTCAACGCGCTGACCATCTAATTCATCGACCAATTTTTGCAGCACACTATCCTCGCGAAAGTCACCTTCTAAGAAAGTGACGTTAGCGATCGGCTCCATGGGCAACATATCCATGGCGATTATTCGTCCGCGGATCTCACCTTCTTTATCTAATAGTCTCTCTCTAGCGACTTGCGACCAGCTTCCAGGCGCGGCACCCAGATCCACGACCACATCACCAGGGCGCATCAATTTCTCTTGATCGAGGATTTCGATCAGCTTAAAAGCAGCTCTTGCCCGATAACCACGCTGTTGTGCCTGACGCACATAGGGATCATTAATGTGCTGGTTCACCCATTGCTTTGAAAATTTTTTCTTTGCCATCCCTTACAATCATTCCATTCATCATCGACGACTCTTGGAGTCGTTGCATCCCTTGCGAGAAATTTTTGAATACAACCATGCTATCTAGTCAAGAACGTCGGGCACTGCGCGCTGCAGCGCATGCCTTACGTCCCGTCGTCCTGATCGGCGACCAAGGTGTCACAGACCCTGTTTTACGTGAAATTGATATTGCACTTGCTGCCCATGAACTGATAAAGATCCGTGCAGCCGGCCAAGATCGTGACGAGCGCGACCAGATGCTTGAACAGATCTGCGAAACACTTGGCTGTGCGCCCGTTCATCATCTCGGTAAAACACTTATCGTATACCGTTCGGGTCAAGAGCGACAGTTTTTTCTGGAATCCGAAGAGGATTTACAGCCGATTGTCACGCCTTCAAGACGCGATAGTTTCCCACATACCCCTAAAAAGCTGGCTGCCCAAGGTATCGTTTTAGACAAACCCTTGCGCAAACGTCGCCGTGAAGGCTCAATCGGTAAGGGGGAAGCTCGTGGTTTACGCCGTGGCTTAGGTAAAAAATCAGCCCAAGGCTCTGCCAGAAAGTCTTCAGCCCGCAGTGGCCACAAAAGTGCATTTAGCTTGCGCGCAGGTATCCGTCGCTCACACAAAGACTGAACGTCCACAACCAGATCAAAAGACTGAAAGGCCGCTGCGGACTCTATATGGGTCTGGCAGCGGCCTTTTAGTTGCAACACAGTTTATAGGTAGGCCCGAGTGAATCCGTGCACTCTGGGCACGGGCTCACATTTACTCGTAGCGCAAAGCAACGATTTCATATTCTTTGGGTCCAGCCGGTGTGTTGACTTCCACCACATCACCCTCTGTGCGCCCAATCAAAGCACGCGCAACTGGGCTTGACACAGAGATGCGGTTCTGACGGATATCCGCTTCAATATCACCCACGATCTGGTAGGTCACCTTCTCTTCGGTATCCAGATCTTCAATCTCAACGGTCGCGCCAAACACGATCAATCCACCGGAGTCGAGCTCGGTTGGATCGATCACACGCGCATGTGACAAAGCGTGATCCAGTTCGGCAATTCGGCCTTCAACAAAAGCCTGACGCTCACGCGCTGCATCGTATTCCGCATTTTCTGACAAATCACCATGCCCACGAGCCTGAGCAATGGCATCAATCACAGCGGGACGCTCAACTTGTTTAAGGCGTTGCAGTTCTTCGCGCAGTCGCTCTGCGCCAGCGACAGTAATAGGTAAGCCTGACATGACAAATCCTACAATCCAAAATAAAACCCCGGGACCGAATGTACCGGGGCTAATGCGTCTGACAAGTCATTTCTAAAATAGAAACACCTGTCGACCATGTTTTATAAAATGACGACTAAGTTAATTTAACTATTCTTCATACGTTATTCAGCAACACAACAACTGTTTAGCGGACATACACTGCATCTATTGCAGAGCGTCGGCCAGCGTTGTCTGATTCATTTTCATCATCAATCGTGCCACTGATTTTGTAAACCAGTCCACTATCAACAAGTTGTTGTTAAAACGATTGATATCAAGATGCTGATGTGAAAATGGTACTCCATTCCCACAATAAAATCCAGACTCTTCGTCAGCGCAGCCTGAATTTAGCCTTACAACCAAACTAAATTCTTCTTTCCTACAGAAGCGTCCAGCAGATTACTATTCGCCCAACCCACTATACGACGCATCAAGCTAGATTTCATTCGATTTTGCGTATGCCTGCCAGAAACGCACAAAACCTCATTACATAACAGCACCGCCTCTTGATTATTATCAATCATCTGTTCGGGTACTTTTAACCACATAAGGCCTTTTCGGGTGATGATAGCCCTCAGGATATAGATGTGAAGTCAGCATCTTTTACAATCAAGGGCGATAATATAAGCAAATGAACCAAACGGTATGCGCACAGATTGTGTCGACATACCTGCCCAAAAACATGATGGATAGCGAATGAGTGCCTTTAACAACGAAAAAGTTCTAACCGTACACCACTGGACCGACAAACTCTTTTCTTTTACGACCACGCGTGACCCGTCTCTGCGCTTCAGCAACGGTCACTTCACCATGATCGGTTTACGTGTTGAAGGCAAACCACTTTTACGTGCTTACAGTATCGTCAGCGCAAACTACGAAGAACACCTCGAGTTTCTGAGCATTAAAGTCCAAGACGGCCCGCTCACCTCGCGTCTGCAACACATTCAGCCAGGCGATGAAATCATTGTGGGTCGCAAGCCCACAGGCACACTGCTGATTGATTACTTGTTGCCTGGACGTCGTCTCTACCTCTTGTCGTCCGGAACCGGATTGGCACCATTTTTAAGCGTGATCCGTGACCCTGAAACGTATGAGAAGTATGAAACTGTCATTCTCGTGCATGGTGTGCGTGAAGTGGCTGAACTCGCCTATCACGATTACCTAACGCAAGAACTTCCTAAACATGAATACCTGGGTGAAATGGTGTCACAACACTTGCGCTATTACCCAACCGTCACCCGTGAGCCCTTCCATACACAAGGCCGCATTACGGAATTGATTGAAAGCGGCAAGATGTTTAAAGATTTGGAACTGCCAGAGTTTGATCCAGCCGTTGATCGTGCCATGATTTGCGGAAGTCCGAACATGTTGCGTGATTTGAAATCCCTTTTGGAAGCACGTGGATTCAAAGAAGGTAATACCTCCACACCCGGCGACTTTGTGATTGAACGCGCTTTTGTGGATCAATAGTTCCGACACGTCAGCCATTCGCCTACAATAGGCGCCATGACTGAAATACTGATTATTCGACACGGGCAAACGCCCTGGAACGTCAAGCGCTGGGTACAGGGCTGGACAGATATCGAGCTCAATGAGCACGGACAGGCACAAGCGGCTGAACTAGCCGCTTTTCTGGCTTCAAATCAAGAAGATTCCGCGCTTGCCATTGATGCACTTTATAGCAGCGATCTAAAGCGGGCTGTCCAGACTGCAGAACAACTGGGGCAAGCGCTCAAAATGGACGTCGCCCTTCACTCAGGTGTGCGCGAAAGACGTTACGGCATGCTTGAAGGTTTGCCTTTTGATGAGCTCAAAACGCGTGCGCCGCGCGAAGCGAAGATCTGGCATGACCGAGATCCCGACGCAGTCATTGAAGGCGCTGAAACCTTGCGAGAGTTTCAGACTCGCATTGTCCATGCGCTCAACGAACTGGCTCGCAAGCATCCATCTGAACGCTTAGCCGTCGTCACGCACGGGGGTGCTATGGACATTATCTGGCGCCAAGCGAGTGGCGTAGCCCTTGAGAATCCACAACGCGCCATTTTACTCAACGCCAGTATCAATCGAATTCAGATTGACCCAAACACCAGTGAGTGGAGTCTCATTGAGTGGGGCAATATCGATCACTTAAAGACGTCTTCCCACAACGATATACGGGCATAACCTAACTGTTGATCACTCGCTAACCTTTTAACGCTTAACTACTAAGCGACGATCATTCACCAACTCTTCATTTCATTTAAAAAGGGCTGTCTCACGACAGCCCTTTTTGCAATCAGCTCTGTGATTCAGACTTCGATTTAGCTCGCGTCCATCAGCTGCTCATGCAAACTTTGCAGCGAATAGACTTGTAAGCCTTGACTCTGGCGCATGTACAGCATGCCTTCAACTGCCGCCCGTGCCCCTGAAATCGTCGTGAAATACGTCACACTGGCCAATAACGCTTGCGTGCGAATTGCTCTGGAGTCTGCGATCGCATTGCGACGCTCTTCGACCGTGTTAATCACCAGATCAATGTCGTTGTTTTTGAGCAAATCCACCACATGCGGACGACCTTCAGTCACTTTATTGACTCGGGTCACCGGCACACCAGCACTCTCAATTGCCGCAGCTGTACCACGTGTGGCAATTAGTTTGAATCCCAAGCTATGTAAGCCCTGAGCAACTTCAATCGCTTTGGCCTTATCTTGGTCTTTTACGCTGATAAACGCTGTGCCTGATTCCGGCAATTTAGTGCTAGCACCCAGTTGTGACTTCACAAATGCTTCACCAAATGTTAGGCCTACGCCCATCACTTCACCGGTGGACTTCATTTCAGGACCAAGAATGGTATCTACACCCGGGAACTTCACAAATGGGAACACGGCTTCTTTTACGCTGAAATAGTTTGGTACTACTTCCTGCTGAATGCCTTGGCTCTCAAACGATTGTCCGGCCATCGCGCGCGCTGCAATTTTGGCTAATTGCAGACCTGTGGCTTTGGATACAAATGGCACGGTGCGCGATGCACGAGGATTGACCTCAAGCACGTAGACATCACCATTTTGCACTGCAAACTGCACATTCATCAAACCGTTCACATTCAGTGCGCGCGCCATCAACGCCGTTTGACGCTTAATTTCTTCCACAATCTCTTGGCTGAGCGAATAGGGTGGCAAGCAACATGCCGAGTCACCTGAGTGCACCCCTGCCTGCTCAATATGCTCCATCACACCGCCAATAAAGACCGTTTGTCCATCCGACAAACAATCCACGTCCACTTCAATCGCATCATTCAAGAAGCGATCCAGCAAAACAGGCGAATCATTGCTCACCTTGACAGCTTCACGCATGTAACGCTCAAGCTCTGTTTGCTCATGGACGATTTCCATGGCACGTCCCCCTAGCACATAGCTAGGCCGCACAACCAGTGGATAGCCAATTTCTTGTGCATGGGCCAAAGCCTGTGCCTCAGTTCTAGCTGTCCGGTTTGCAGGCTGGCGCAGACCCAGCTTATTCAACAGTTTTTGGAAGCGCTCACGGTCTTCTGCCACATCAATCGAATCGGGGCTTGTACCAATAATGGGCACACCGTTGGCTTCCAGATCACGGGCAAGTTTCAGGGGTGTTTGGCCACCGTATTGCACGATCATGCCAACCGGTTTTTCTAGATGCACAATCTCCAGAACGTCTTCAAGCGTCAAGGACTCAAAGTACAAACGATCCGATGTGTCGTAGTCGGTTGAAACTGTTTCGGGGTTGCAGTTCACCATGATGGTTTCGTAACCATCTTCCCGCAACGCCAGCGCGGCATGCACGCAGCAATAATCAAACTCAATCCCTTGACCGATGCGGTTGGGACCACCACCTAGTACAATGATTTTTTTACGATCCGTCGGCAGTGCCTCACACGCTTCTTCATACGTTGAGTACAAATACGCGGTGCTGGTTGCAAACTCAGCCGCACATGTATCCACCCGCTTGTAGACGGGACGCACATTGAACTGATGACGAACCTTGCGAATTTCTGTTTCAGTCGTGTCCAGTAAAAACGCCAGACGACGATCTGAGAAACCCCGGCGCTTTAATGCCCACATGGCATCACGATCCAGATCGGACAACGTATGCTGCTCAAGGGCCAGCTCGATATCAACAATTTCTTTGATCTGTGCGAGGAACCAAGGATCAATGCGTGTCAGCTGATGCACTTCTTCTAATGTGAATCCTTGAGCAAACGCATCACCCACATACCAAATTCGTTCAGGACCCGGCTCAGCCAACTCAACCTCAATCACCTGACGATCGGTGGTTTTTTGGTTCAGACCATCAACGCCCACTTCTAGGCCTCGAAACGCCTTTTGCAAGGACTCTTGGAACGTTCTGCCGATTGCCATGACCTCACCCACAGACTTCATTTGAGTCGTGAGACGTGAGTCGGCTTGCGGGAACTTCTCAAACGCAAAACGAGGCACTTTGGTGACCACGTAATCTATCGTGGGCTCAAACGAAGCGGGTGTGGCACCACCGGTAATTTCATTGCGCAGTTCATCCAGCGTATAACCCACGGCCAGTCGAGCTGCGATCTTCGCGATTGGGAAACCTGTCGCTTTAGATGCCAGTGCCGACGAACGGGATACACGCGGGTTCATTTCGATCACAATCATGCGTCCATTGTCCGGATTGATGGCAAACTGAACGTTAGAACCACCCGTATCCACGCCAATCTCACGCAACACGGCCAAAGAGGCCTCGCGCATGATTTGATATTCTTTGTCAGTCAGGGTCTGCGCAGGAGCCACCGTAATCGAGTCACCTGTATGCACGCCCATGGGATCTAGGTTCTCAATGGAGCACACGATAATGCAGTTGTCTGCGCAATCGCGCACAACTTCCATTTCAAACTCTTTCCAGCCCAGCAACGACTCTTCAATCAGCAATTCGTTTGTGGGCGAGGCTTCTAAACCTCGACGACAAATTGTTTCGAACTCTTCAGCGTTATACGCAATCCCGCCCCCCGTCCCACCCAGCGTAAAGCTTGGACGGATGACCATTGGGAATCCAGACGTGCCCGTTTCTTCACCGATGCGTCGTTGTACTTCCCAAGCTTCTTCGAGCGTATGCGCAATGCCTGATTTGGCTGATTCCAGGCCAATCTCATTCATGGCCGCCTTAAACAACTGTCGGTCTTCGGCTTTTTCAATGGCAGCTGCATTGGCACCAATCATTTCAACGCCATAGCGCTCAAGCACACCGTGCTTTGCCAGATCCAGCGCACAGTTCAGTGCGGTCTGCCCACCCATCGTGGGGAGCAATGCGTCAGGACGCTCACGCTCAATAATTTTTTCAACAGCTTGCCAAGTCACAGGCTCGATGTAGGTCACATCCGCAGTTTCCGGATCAGTCATGATCGTCGCTGGGTTGCTGTTCACTAAAATCGTGCGATACCCTTCTTGCTTTAAGGCTTTACAAGCCTGTGCACCAGAGTAGTCAAACTCACAAGCCTGACCGATCACGATAGGACCGGCGCCGATAATTAGAATGCTTTTGATGTCAGTACGTTTTGGCATGATGTCTTTATTTGGTCGGATTGGCGATCAGGTCCATGAACCTGTCAAACAAAATCGCAATGTCGCTAGGGCCGGGATTGCCCTCTGGGTGTCCCTGAAAGCTGAAAGCTGGTCGATCTGTCAGTTCAAAGCCTTGCAGCGAACCATCGAACAGAGAAACATGCGTCACACGGGCATTGTCTGGCAACGACTGTGCATCCACAGCGAACTCATGATTCTGACCTGTGATGTAAACACGTCCTGTCGCCTCATCACGCACAGGATGGTTGGATCCATGGTGACCCACGGGCATTTCGAGTGTTTGTGCACCAATGGCTAAACCCAGTACTTGATGGCCCATGCAAATTCCAAAAATCGGGATGCACTTCTCAAGCAACGTCTGCACTGCGCTCACTGCGTAGTCAAGCGGAGCTGGGTCACCTGGGCCGTTTGACAGCAACACACCATCAGGCGCCATATCCAGAACCGTTTGCGCAGGCGTTTGTGCAGGCACCACGGTCACGCGACAGCCGCGCTCTGCCAACAGACGTAACACATTGCGCTTGACGCCAAAGTCATAGACCACCACATGCGGGCCATCCGCACGTCCTTGTCCATAACCTTGACCCAGTTGCCAGACAGACTCAGACCAGTTTGCAGTCTCCGTCGTGCTCACCGTTTTAGCGAGATCTTGACCCGACATGCCGGCAAACGATTGTGCGAGTGAAATCGCTTTATCTGCATCATCACCGACCAGAATACACGCGCCCTGTGAACCTTTCTCACGGATGATTCGAGTCAACTCTCGGGTATCCACGCCTGCAATCGCCACGATATTTTGTGCGGTCAAATAATCTGTGAGGCTCTCTGTAGATCGGAAGTTAGAGACCCGCAAAGCGCAATCACGCACAACCAGCCCTGCGACATGAGCCTTGTCAGACTCCATATCTTCTGGATTAATGCCTGTATTGCCTATATGCGGATACGTGAATGTCACAATCTGACCGCAGTAGCTTGGGTCGGTCAGGACTTCCTGATACCCTGTCATAGCTGTGTTAAAAACGACTTCGGCGACGACATGTCCTTCGGCGCCAATTGAATGGCCCCTAAAAACAGTTCCGTCCGCCAAAGCTAGAATGGCTGGAGAACGCTTGCTAGCGTCCCCGGGGAAAATGGATGACAACACGCTCATGACCCGGCTTCGAACTCTTTAATTTAAACCTTGCAAGTATAACCGCCCATGAACAAAAATTTGCTAAATCAACTAAAACAATTGAGTACCGTTGTCGCTGACACGGGTGATTTTGAGAGTATGGGGCGTTTTACGCCCACAGATGCAACCACAAATCCCTCATTAATTCTCAAAGCCATTCGCCAACCTGGCTATCAACATCTACTCAATCACTCGCTGTTACAAGACGCTGGACTCAGCGTTGCACAACGCACAGATCGCTTATTGGTCGTCTTTGGTCAGGAAATTCTGAAGATCGTGCCAGGCCGCGTATCCACCGAAGTAGACGCCCGCTTGTCGTTTGACACGCAAGGAACTGTCGAGCGCGCACGCGAGATTATGAAACTGTATGAATCGCTGGGTATCGAGCGCAAACGCATTCTCATCAAAATCGCCGCCACCTGGGAAGGCATTCAAGCAGCCAAACAGCTTGAAGCAGAAGGGATTGCCTGCAACGTCACTTTGTTGTTTTCTTTGACACAAGCCATTGCCGCAGCACAAGCCAACGTGACATTAATCTCACCTTTTGTGGGACGCATTTACGATTGGTATAAAAAAGCAGCGGGTGATAACTGGGATGAAGTCGCCAATGCGGCCGAGAACGATCCTGGCGTGCAATCTGTGTCAAGAATTTATGCTTACTTTAAAAACCACGGCATTGCGACTGAGATCATGGGCGCAAGTTTTAGAAACACAGGTCAGATTCTCGCCCTAGCTGGCTGCGATCTGCTCACCATTAGCCCAGAACTGTTAGATCAACTCTCCAGTGGCACAGGTGATCTAACCGCGCGCCTAACCCCCGACTACGCCGCTGCGAACGCCTCTGAAAAGCGCACATTGGATGAAAAAACATTCCGCTTTGATCTCAATGAGGATGCCATGGCCACTGAAAAACTCGCCGAGGGTATTCGCGTGTTTGTCCAAGACGCCATCGCGCTCGATGCGTTGCTGAAAAGTTAAGCCACACAATTGAGCTGGTATTCAAACAATTGTGCGGCGTGACCTTATTCAGGTCCGCCGCACAAAATCACTTCCAAAACGAACCACTGCACTGCACTCCAAATCAAAGAATCCAACACGATTCAGAGCACAGCAAATACTTAGAAGCCCATATGAGAGCCACCGTTCACTGACAAATGCTGGCCCGAGATGAAATCTGAAGCCGATGACAGCAAGAAGGCAATGGATTGCACAGCTTGCTCGGGTGACAAGAAGGCACCCATAGGCACAGCGCTCAGATATTTGTCACGGAACTTGTCGCTACGAATCACTTCAGTCATTTCCGTCTCAACCACCCCAAAGCACACGCTGTTGGTGCGAATTCCGTAACGCCCCCACTCTTTAGCTGCAGTCATCGTCATGCCCAGCACACCTGATTTGGCTGCCGCGTAGTTAATTTGCCCAATCGAGCCACGACGACCCGCATCGGACGCAATGTTGACGATAGCGCGCTGGCGATTATCTTGGCGTGTTTTGGATTCTGCAATCATTTGCGTACCGACGGCTTGTAGGCAGTTAAAGACACCGGTGAGGTTGACATCAATCACAGCTTGCCACTGCTCGATAGTCATTTTTTCAATCATGGCAGTGCGAATAATGCCCGCGTTATTGAGTAAGCCATCGAGCCCATCAAAGCGAGCAGCACCGTCTTCAACCGTTTTTTGCACAAAATCGCGATCGGTCACACTGCCTTGAGCCACAAAAGCATCCGGAAAACGTGTTCTCAGAAGCTCAGCCCCTTCATCGGCAATTTCAACCAGCGTCAAATTGGCACCTAATTCGGCTAACAATGTGGCTGCACACAGACCAATCCCTTGGCCAGCGCCGGTCACCACAATGTGTCGTCCCGTCAAATCCATCAAGTTTTTCATATATTTGTCTCCTTAAATATCCATCGATACGCTAAACATCAACTTACCAATAGCCCAGCACTTTCCACCAAACACTACCGATAAAAAACCAAATCGCCAGGTTCACCACACTCATGACAAAGCCAACTTTCCACCATTCGCCAAGTGTCGTGTAACCCGAACCAAACACAATCGGTGCCGTCCCTGTCCCATAATGAGTCAATGACATCATCAACGAAGATGAAAACGCCAATGTCAGCCCTAACAACATCGGTGGTGCGCCCAAGGCAATGCCTGCTGCGAAGAATGCGGCAAACATCGCGGTGATATGTGCCGTCGTACTCGCAAAGAAATAATGCGTGTAGACATACACTAACACCAACAACAACATGCCAATCACCCAGTTCAACCCAAAACCGGCAATGCCCACCTCCACACTCTGCGCCAACCAAGCCACAAGACCCAGTTTGCCTAAAAACCCAGCCATCATCACCAATGCAGAGAACCAGACAACCGTGTCCCAAGCACCTTTGTTCGCAAGCGCATCATCCCATTTCAAAACGCCCGTCAACAGCAAAATGGACATCCCCACAAAGGCTGCGGCAGTTGGGTTAATTAACCACGCATCACCAAACAACATTGCTGGCACACCCGCCCACATCACGAGGAGCAGAATGAAGACACCTAAGGTCACTTTTTCTGGCGTGGACAATGGACCCAACTCGGCCAATTGGCGTTTAGCAAACTCTGGCGCATCCGGTGTCTGGCGAATTTCAGGGCGATACATGAAATAAATCACAATCGGCATCACAATCAGAGAAACAATGCCCGGCACAAAAGCCGCGATCGCCCACATCGCCCAAGTCAGTTGGAACGACGGATCCGTCCCTTGATAAATCAAGGTCACGATTAATGGGTTGGGAGCGGTTGCCGTGATAAACATGGCTGAAGTAATTGGGTTCGTGTTGTAGTTCACGAGCGCCAAATAACGACCAATGCGTTCAGTTGATCCTGGCTTGGGATGCGAATTAAAACTATCGGCAATCGAACGCATAATGGGGTGAATAATCCCGCCACCTCGCGCAGTGTTACTCGGTGTCACTGGCGCAAGTACCGTCTCGGTCAGTGCCAACGCATAGGCAATCCCTAACGTGCGCTTACCAAACAATGAAATCAGAAAATAACCAATTCGAGCCCCTAAGCCTGTTTTATTCAGACTCATAGAAACCATGATCGAGATTCCGATCAACCAAATCAGTTCATTTGAAAAGCCACTCAGCGCATCGGCCAGCGCGGCTTTAGGATTACCCGGGTTGGTGACGCCCGTAATCGCCACCAGCGAAATCGCCACAATCGACACACCGCCAATCGGCAGTGCTTTACCAATAATGGCGGCAATCGTGCCCACAAACAGCGCTAAAAGCTGCCAAGCATTTTCACTCACGCCCTGAGGCACAGGGACCACAAACCAAATCAATAGCGTTAGACCCACTGCAACCGCGGTGGGCACCGCACGCACAGGCTCAAGCTTAATCATTGCCATACATTAACTCCAAAACAGTTTTAACAGCACATCATGATTCGCTTAACCTGCAGAGTCTCATTAGGTTAGTTTTCTCTCAAGCATTGCCCACGCCACTGTACCGGCGTCGACATACTCCAGTTCGCTGCCACTCGGGACACCCCGCGCCAAACGACTGACCGTAATCCCTTGTGCTTGCAAAGCCTGACTTAAATAATGGGCCGTTGTTTCGCCTTCTGCAGTAAAGCTAGTCGCCAAAATGACTTCTTTCACACCACCGCTGCGCGCTCGATCCAGCAAGCGTTTGAGCTGGATTTCCTGCGCACCCAATCCATCAAGGGGTGCGATCCGTCCCATTAAAACATAATACAAACCCTGATAATGTCCCGAAGCTTCCACCGCATCAAGGTCTGCAGGCGTTTCCACAACACACAACACACTGGTATCGCGCCGCGTGTCCTCACAAACTGGGCATACGGGCGTTTGAGAAAATCCGTTACACCGCTCGCAATGCATCAGTTCATTGAGTGCTTTCTCTAAAGCGCGCACCAAATCCGCCGCACCCTGACGATCATGTTGCAGCAGTTGATAAGCCATCCGTTTGGCTGTGCGCACGCCGACCCCTGGTAACGTACGCAACGCCCGCAATAAATCTGTCAGCGCCTGTGGCTCTGACTGCGAAGCACTCATATCAGAATGGCAACTTCATGCCGGGAGGCAATGGCAAGCCAGCGGTCACAGCCGACATTTTTTCTTGAGAAGTGGTTTCTGCTTTACGCAACGCATCGTTAAATGCAGCCCCAACCAGATCTTCCAACATGTCTTTGTCATCATCCAGAAGGCTGGGATCAATTTCGACACGACGCACATCGTGACGACATGACATGGTGACCTTAACCAGACCACCACCGGCAACACCTTCCACCGTGATTTCCGCCAGAGCTTCCTGGGCTTTTTTCATGTTTTCCTGCATCTGCTGGGCCTGACGCATCAGTCCCGCCATTTGTCCTTTCATCATGACATTGATTCCTTACTTACGATTAAAGATTAATGATACAAAAACTCGATCCACCTAGACGCTCTCGACAGGTTCAAGGTCGCACAGAGTCTGCAATCATTTGCGCATCAAACTCCTGAACCAGCGCTTTCACAAATGGATCATTCTGTAATTGTTCTCTGGCTTTTTCAACCCGCGCCTCATAGGCGATCTGCGCAAGCTGTTGAGCAGATTTCGCATCGCCAAACTCACCTATTGTGACTTTGAGCGTCACAGTCAGACCTGTCGCCTCACGAATGATGGTCTGCAAACGTTTGACATGCGCGCCACGTGCTAACGCACCTGTTTGCACCAACAGATTCAAGTGATTGCCATGCACCCCTGTACACACAGACTGCATTGCCAACTCACGACTCAACCCTTCTACGGGGAGCGTTTCGACAAATACCGCCCAATCATCCGCGATCGCTTGTAACTGCGCAGACGATTCAGCCGATATAGACGCAGCCGACACATCGTGACTCACGTCTTGCGAAGTATCAGGTTCGGCGACAGCTTCTGGCTCGGGCTCGAGTTCCAACTCATGTTCTGGTTCTGACACCGACTCTACTTCAACTGCAACTTCTGGTTCAGGAATTGGATCCTCAATCGCCTCAGCCTCTTTCTCTGGCGCTTTAGCCTGTATTGGTTGCTCAGCCGCAGCGGTCGTCTGTATCGGCTCAACATGGCTGTCTTGCGACGATGTCGTCGGCGCATCGACTTGCGCGCTCACTGGCTCAACGGGCTTTGGGGCTGGGGCGACTTCGGGTTCAGGTTGCGGCTCAGGCGCTTGCGCATGCGTAGGTTCTGTGTGCGTCGCTGATTCCGACTCCGGCTTCGACTCTGATTGCGGTTTTGGAGATTCCACAAGCTTTTCTTCAGACGCCGACGCTAACTGACCACTTACTTCTGAGTCTACTTGAGAATCAATAGGCGAATCTTTTTTAAAATCTGCGCTTGAGCCTGCCTTTGATGTCGTATCAGTAGCCGCGTTGGTCTCTGCGTTGACATCTGGCGATGCTGTATTTTTGATTACTTCGTCAGAGGCTGCTTTCAGATCTTGTAGTGTTTTTTTTTGCACCTCGGTCGTGGCTGATTCCACAAATCCGAGCATGCGCAAACAAATCATTAAAAATCCGGCATGCTCATCAGGTGCCAAGGTCATTTCTTCACGACTGTGAACGGCAACGGTATAAAACAATTGCACTAGATCGCTGGGCATATGCTCAGCAAGCACTTGCATGCGAGGCAATAACAGTGGGTCTTCTAGCTCGCACACGCCTGTGCGTTGTAACAAAGCCAGTTTGGACAGCAGAATCGCTAAATCAGACAACGCCTGACGCAAAGACAAGCCCAGATCCACAATCGTTTGAACCGTTTGCACAACCGCATTGGCATCGCCTTGGGCGAGCGAATCTAACAACTGAACCAAATGACCTTGGTCCACCGTGCCCAACATCTCACGCACGGTGGCGACGCTAAGATCAGCCGACGTATAGGCAATGGCTTGGTCGGTTAACGACAAGGCATCCCGCATAGAGCCTGAAGCTGCTTGGCCAATTAAACGTAAAGCGGGCTCTTCGAATGCGACGTTTTCAGCGGTCAGTACAGTATTCAAGTATCCCGCAATATCCTGAGCCACCATCGGCTTGAGATTGAACTGCAAACATCGGCTTAACACCGTGGCAGGAATTTTTTGCGGATCGGTCGTGGCCAGAATGAACTTGACGTGCGCAGGTGGTTCTTCCAGCGTTTTAAGCATGGCGTTAAACGCGTGCCCCGTTAACATGTGCACTTCGTCAATCATGTAGACTTTAAAACGCGCAGCACTCGGTGCGTAGACAGCTTGCTCAAGCAACTGAGTCATCTCGTCCACACCACGGTTGGACGCCGCATCAAGCTCCACATAATCCACAAACCGACCTTCATCGATTTGTTGACACGCAGCGCACTGTCCACACGGATGGGCAGTAATACCCGTCTCGCAGTTCAATGACTTTGCCAGAATGCGTGAAAGTGTTGTTTTGCCTACACCGCGAGTGCCTGTGAAAAGCCAGGCATGGTGTAAACGTTGTGTCGTTAGGGCATGACTCAGAGCACGGACAACGTGATCTTGCCCTACTAGACTATCAAAATCTCTTGGACGCCACTTGCGGGCAAGTACCAGATAGCTCATAGCGCCTTTCAACTGGGTCGATGACTACAAAAATGGCGAGCCTGACTTCGGCACTGTCTCGGCACGGCTGTGGCTGCTTCGTTCCCGACCTGACCAGATTCACCGCTGAGCCATGCGAAGGGGCCCGCCGCTGCACATTCTAACAGGATTGTCATGGATGCGCTAAAAGCCACACATCGTGGCCAGAGTTTCCCAGTTCATCTTCAGGCTAGGATTGACGTATCCCAGTAAGCCCAACCCTAGGACTGCGAGCAAGACCACCCACCCTAAAACGCGCACCCAACGTCGGTTGGATAAGCGAATGACCTGACTTTCTGAGTTCGTCGCATTCGTCATTGAAATCCCCTTAAATGTGCGCATTCCTAGCAAAATTTTGGCATCAAGCCATGCGTAACCGCGTAGACGGTTGAATGCTATGCTCTTTAATTGGCAAGCAAAGTAATGCCGCCACCACCGATAACACCATCGCTAACCACCATACCGTGTCATAACTGCCGGTCACTGATTGCACCTTACCACCGAACCAGACACCAATAAAACTGCCGATCTGGTGACCCAGAAACACAATGCCCGACAAAGTCGCTGCAAACTGCATGCCATAAATCTGACCAATCAATCCCTGCGTCAGAGGTACAGTACCCAGCCAGAATAAGCCCATCCACCCCGCAAACACATACACAACCCATGGGCTAAGCGGCATCATAATCAGCCAAAGAATGCCAAACGTGCGCAATGCATAAATACCGGCCAAGAGGTTTTTCTTACTGTAAATGCCCCCCAAGCGACCCGCTGCGTAGGAGCCAAACACATTACACAGTCCAATCATGCCGATCGCCATCGCCCCTGTTGAGGCATTCAAACCGCCATCCACAATAAAGGCCGGCAAGTGCAGAGTAATAAATGCGGTATGAAAACCACAGACGAAGTAACTCCAGAACAAAAAATGAAAGCTCGGATCGCGCAATGCTTGCTTAATCGCCTGACCTAGCGTTTGTTCTATACCACCTGAGCCGGAGTGTTTACCCCGCAGAAACCACACCAATGGCAGAGTCACCGCCAAAAACATTGATAACCACCAGAATGCACCCGACCACTCAAAGGTATCGATCAGGATTTGCCCTGTGGGCACCACCAAAAACTGACCCAACGAGCCCCCAGCACTCACAATGCCCATGACGGTACTGCGCTGGCTAGGTGACACCGACCGTGCAACCACAGGCAAAATCACTGCAAAGGTCGAACCAGCCTGTCCCAATCCAATCAACAAACCCGCTGTGAGATAGAGCGACATTTCCGATTCAGCAAATCGCATCCCAATCAAACCCACGGCATAAAAGAACACGGCAAGTGCCACAGTGCGTCCTGAGCCCAGCTTGTCCGCCATCATGCCTGCACCAATCGCAGCCATCCCCCACACCAAGTTCTGGATCGCAAAAGCCATCGAGAACACTTCACGAGACCAACCATTGGCAAGCCCCATGGGCTGCATGAAGAGACCAAATGTGGCGCGCACACCCATTGCAAGCAGCACAATGAGTGTTCCAACCAGAATGGGCGACAACTGATAATCAGCCGTCGACTGACGCGTAGAAGACATGAAATCAAACCTGAGTACGTGGTGGTAACCACGGTGGCGCCGCCGGCACGAATCGAACGTGCGGCTCCCTTCTTAGGAGGAAGGTACTCTATCCACTGAGTTACGGCGGCAAAGAACGCGACAGTTTAACAAGGACAAAACCTTCACAACACAAAATCGCATTTTAAGCTCTCGGATGATGTCGCGCATGGAGCTGTTTGAGACGCTCACGGGCCACATGGGTATAAATTTGCGTGGTGGAAATATCCGCATGCCCTAATAAAAGCTGCACTACCCTCAAATCCGCCCCGTGATTGAGCAAATGCGTTGCAAATGCATGACGTAAAACATGCGGTGACAAAGGCGCCTGAATATCGGCTTTGAGTGCGTACTTGCGCACCAACTGCCAAAACGCTTGACGGGTCATGGCTTTTCCACGTGAGCTCAGAAACAAATCATTCGTGCGATGGCCTACACTCAGAATCGGTCTGGAATCCCGCAAATACTGCTCAATCCAGTCCAGTGCCTGCTCACCGAGCGGCACAAGGCGCTCTTTGGCCCCTTTGCCGTGTACAACGCGCACCACGCCGTCGTTGATACTCACATCCAGAACACTCAGACTCACCAATTCCGTCACGCGCAGCCCACTGGCATACAAGACTTCAAGCATGGCTTTATCACGCAAGCCATATGCCGTCTCAACTACAGGCGCATCTAACAAGTCTTGCACTTGTTGTTCGGTGAGGGTTGAGGGAATCCGCTGCCCTTGCCTTGCCGGCATGACATTCAGACACGGATCTTCTTGCATCAAACCCTGACGACGCGTCCACAGAAAGAATCGACGCAAACTCGCCAGCCGTCGATTTGCCGTACTTGCGCTTGTGTGGGCATGAGCTTGTGCCATCCATTCATGCACATGAATCTGTTGAGCTTGTGTGAGTGTTTTTTGATGCGTTTGTTGAAGCCATTGAGAAAACTGCACCAAATCACGACGATAGGCATCAATCGTATTGTCGGACAAACCATCTTCTAGCCACAACGCTTCAACAAACCGCCCCACGATTTCAGGTATAGAAACAGAACCTCGCACAGAACCCCCAAACAATGGCATCATTGCTCACAATACCAGTCTACGCTGGGTTTTAAAATACTTTTCTGTCGATCCCTCCTGCCCGCCTCATGTCCATCACCTGGCTCATTCTTCCTGATTTTTTACTGATCGCACTCGGTTGGTCTCTGTATCGATTTTTTGGGTTTACACGCGAACTGTTTACCGGTCTGGAAAAACTCATTTATTACGTGCTTTTTCCTGCCCTGTTACTGCACTCCATTCTCAAAGCGCCGATCACACCAGCGACTGCGGGAGAAATTGCCATTGCCACGACCTCGTTGAGTTTTGCGGGCTACATACTGGCAGCCATCGTTGGACGCATCATTCGCGCACCGAGCAGAGCATTGGCTTCCAGTATTCAAACAGCTTTTCGGTTTAATACCTATCTGGGTCTGGCCATTGCGCAAGCCTTGGCAGGACCCGAGGGTGTTTCTCTGATGGCCTTATATGTGGGACTGTCGGTGCCGGTGGGCAACATGCTAGCCGTCTACGCACTTGCGCGCGAACAAAAGACCAATATCCTGATGGCGCTCATGCGCAACCCGCTTTTATTGGCCACAGTCGCCGGGCTCTGTGGCAACCTCGCAGGCTTTCAGTTACCAGATGCGCTGAGCAACACGCTGGGACGATTGGGCACCACCTCGATTGCTCTAGGTATTTTGTGCATTGGCCCAAGCCTGAACTGGCAAGCCAGTCGTGGCAAAGAGCTCCTCATCTCGAGCATGTTGTTTATTCGTTTGCTGATCATGCCGCTGGTTGCTCTGGGACTGGGCTTACTAATGAAATTTCCACCACTTGATCTTCAAATGCTGGTTCTCTTTGGCACATTACCTTGTGCGACCACAGCCTACGTCCTCGCAGTCCGCATGAGTGGGGATGGTCAAGTTGTCAGTTTAATCATTTCAGCGGGCACTATACTAAGCGCAATTACGATTCCAATTTGGATGAACTTTCTTTTGTAAGTTGCAGATTTTGATATATTTCTGACAACATTTCACGGACTGTTGCGCAATGACAACACATCAGTATCTACACGAATTGCCCGACGAAAGCGAGACAGAAAGCCTCGCCCAGAGACTCTGCGCACTTATCCTAAAAGACATCCAACTTCAACCCCCACAAGGACAAACTGCTGCTGCCGTCATCCATTTGAGTGGCGATCTCGGCGCTGGAAAAACCACCTTCGCACGTGCCTTTTTGCGGGCTTGCGGCATCACGGGCCGTATAAAAAGCCCCACATTCGCCCTCATGGAAGTCTATAATGATTCTAGATTAAACTTTTATCATCTTGATTTTTATAGATTTAGCGACCCAAGAGAATGGGCGGACGCTGGACTCAGAGATATTTACCAGCCAGATTCAATTGTATTAATTGAATGGCCTCTGAAAGCTGGCGCGGCTCTCCCCGTACCCGACTTGGTCGTGGAACTGACGGACCATGGTCATGGCAGGACCGCTCTGCTGGAGGCCCAGACATCGCGAGGGACAAAATGGCTGAAAAAACTGGAAACCTGACCCACACACAAAAGGCTGGCATGATCAGCCGTCGGCGGTTGCTGCAAGCAGCGAGCGCTTTCCTGTGCTTACCCGTGATTCCACGCATGGCGCATGCTGCAAGCGTGTTGGCTGTGCGAACCTGGCCCGCAGAAGAATACACACGCGTCACGCTTGAGCTCGACAGCGAACTCAAAGCGGAGCATTTCACGCTCGACAATCCACACCGGATGGTCGTGGATATTCAAGGCTTAAACATGAACGCCGCGCTAGAAAAGCTCGTGCGCGATGTTCGACCGAACGATCCGTACATCAAAGCAATTCGCGTCGGGCAGAACCGTCCCGATGTTGTGCGCATGGTCTTGGATCTTAAGCAGCAAATTGCACCACAGGTCTTTACCCTGAAACCGATTGGTGACTACCAGTATCGTCTGGTTCTAGACCTGTACCCCACGGTTGCTCAAGATCCGATATTGGCACTTCTGCAGAGTTCCCCCGACAAACTGGAAGGTGAAGACCCGCTCGCCAAGATCATTGAAAGCCTTGGACAAAACAACACACAAATCGCCACGGCACCCACCACACCGTCTGCAGCCTCACCAAAAACCACACCCAAAGTGACACCAAAAGCACCCGTGCAGCAAGCCAGTGCGCCTAGAGCAGCACCTGCACGCAGTGGTCAGAAACGCATCCTGACGATTGCCATCGACCCTGGTCACGGTGGCGAGGATCCGGGCGCAATCGGTAAGGGTGGCACCCGTGAAAAAGACGTCGTGCTCGCCATTGCCAAACGACTGAAATCTCGGATTGATGCCACCCCTGGCATGCGTGCTTACCTCACCCGAGATGGTGACTACTTTGTGCCCTTACACGTGCGTGTCGACAAAGCCCGTCGAGTGAAAGCGGATCTTTTTGTGTCCGTGCATGCCGATGCATTTGTACGTCCCACGGCAGGTGGCAGTTCCGTCTACGTGCTGTCTGATCGAGGTGCCTCAAGCACGGCCGCAAGTTGGCTCGCCAAGAAAGAGAACGCAGCCGATCTGATTGGTGGTATTAATCTGGGCGCCACCAACAAAAGCGTTGCACAGGTTTTGTTGAACATGTCGACAGCCGCACAGATCAAAGACTCTAAAAAAGTCGGTCGCTCCTTGCTTGCGAATCTCGAAACCGTCTACCGACTCCACAAACCAAATGTTGAGCAAGCCGGTTTTGCGGTACTCAAAGCACCTGACATTCCTTCGGTATTGGTTGAGACAGCTTTTATCAGCAATCCGAAAGAAGAAAAGTTGTTGCGTGATCCGAAACATCAAGATCGCTTTGCTTCGGCTATTCATCAGGGCATCAGCAGCTTTTATCGTGCCAACCCCCATTTGGCTTTGGCCAAGTAATCATCGCCCCAATCAGCTTGCGCAGAACCGAACTGCGCAAGCCCTCCTCACGCAATCAGCATATTGGCTCACCTCGTCCTACAATGGACGATAAATTCATTAATGAACGGCCTTATTTCTGATTGTCATGACTGCAAACACCCCAAACACTGCCCAAATCGCACTGCTGGATGATCGTTTAATCAGCCAAATTGCAGCGGGCGAAGTGGTTGAACGCCCCGCTTCAGTTCTCAAAGAGTTGCTAGAAAACGCACTGGATGCGCAAGCGCAAGCCATTGACGTACGTCTGGACGGCGGTGGTATTCGGCGCATCGCAGTCATTGATGACGGCACTGGCATTGCAGCAGACGAACTGGCACTTGCCTTGACACGTCATGCCACCAGTAAGATTCGCAATCTCAGTGACCTTGAACATGTGCTATCGATGGGTTTTCGGGGTGAAGCATTGGCTTCGATTGCCTCTGTGTCGTCACTCACCCTGATTTCTAGAACACAAGACGCCCCTCACGCTTGGCAAATTGATGAGCACGGGCAATTGTCACCTGCATCCGGCAGCACTGGCACTTGTGTGGATGTGCGCAATTTATTCGATGAGGTGCCTGCACGGCGCAAATTCTTACGCACCGAAACAACCGAACTTGCACATTGCATGGAAACCCTCACACGCATTGCACTGTCTCACCCAGAAGTGGGGTTTCGGGTATTTCACAATAATCGACCCTACAAGCACTGGAAAAGCAACTCGCTCCTTGGACGCATTCAGGACGTGCTGGGTGAAGACTTTGCGAAAGAATGTTTATCTGTCAACACAGGCACACCGTTAGCACAACTCGTCGGTGCCATCGCCAAACCTGCTTCTGCTCGAGCCCGTGCTGATCGGCAATACTTCTTTGTGAATGGGCGTCACGTGCGTGATCGGACAGTTTCACACGCCATCCGCAGTGCGTACGCTGATGTTTTACATGGTGATCGTCAACCGGCTTATGTGCTGTTTCTGACGATTGAACCCAGTCTGGTCGATGTCAACGTTCACCCTGCTAAAAGTGAAGTGCGGTTTCGCGACAGTGGCGCTGTGCATCAGCTCATCCACAAAGCGCTTGTTAACACACTTGCCCAAAGCACAGCGTCACAAAGCCATTTCGATAAAGTTGAGTCAGCTGGTTCTGGGGATGGAGATGAACCCCAAACACAGCAAAGTTCATCATCGGAAGTCACTTCCCACCCGGCCCACGCGTCTACCCAATCTCAAACATCACAAACCTGGGGTCGACAGGCAGGTTACAGACCGAATCAGTCCGGGCAACAATTCCAACCTCGACTCGCGTTACGCGATGAGCCCAGCTGGGATCCGAGCCTGGCACAAGCCTGGAAAGCAGCCCATGCACCACTTACGCCTGAATCCCCGACTTCATCGACAACCTCACCGACGGATTCAGCAACAACCTCGTCCACTGCCACCATACCGCCGGCACGCCATGATACGTCCGCAACAGCGGCCTCACAGTCCGCATCATCCGCACCCAAAGAAGAGACTCATTGGCCATTGGGCAATGCAATTGCGCAACTCCATGGCATTTACATCCTTTCACAAACTCAAGACGGGTTGATTCTGGTCGATATGCACGCCGCTCACGAACGTGTTCTCTACGAGCGGATGAAACAAGCTTTGACACAAAACACGGTCAGCCGACAGGATCTGCTGGTCCCCTTAGTCATTCGCGCTAGTGAGATCAAAGTGGCAACCGCTCAAAATGCCCAAGAATCCCTGCTGCAGATGGGTTTTGAGCTTGCGCCATCTGGCCCGCAGTCATTGACTTTACGCTCTGTGCCAGCGCTTTTGATTGGTGGTGACATGGAGTCTCTCGTACACGGCATCTTGGAGGATATCCAAGAGATTGGCATCACCGCATTATTGACCGAGCAACGCAATGAATTGCTCGCAACCATGGCCTGCCATGGCGCGATACGTGCCAATCGCACACTAACACTTCCAGAAATGAATGCGCTTCTGCGTCAAATGGAACAAACCGATCGTGCGGATCTCTGTAATCACGGTCGCCCCACTTGGGTTTCCTGGAAGATCGCAGACCTAGATCGTTTATTTTTACGCGGCCAATGACACGCCTCGAACACAATACACCCGCTCTCATCAGCGACACACCGGTTTGGTGTATCGCAGGCCCCACCGCAGCTGGTAAAAGTGCGCTTTGCACAAAAATTGCAGACATCTTGCCGGCCGAGTTTATCAACGTCGATTCTGCAACCATCTATCAGGGAATGGACATCGGGACAGCCAAACCGGATGCCGAAGAAAGATCACGACTCAAGCACCATTTGCTAGACATCGTGGATCCTGCCCAAGCCTACTCTGTGGCACGCTTTTATGATGACGCAACCCGACTCATTGCAGAAATTCAAGCAAGAGACCACCTCCCTATTCTGGTCGGTGGCACGATGATGTACTACCACACGCTCATGCACGGACTGGCCGAGCTTCCGAGCGCAGACCCAGCAGTTCGCATGCAGATCGAAGCCCAAGCCCTGCAAATTGGCTGGCCAGCCATGCATCAAAAACTAGTACAAGTCGATCCGGACACCGCCGCTCGTTTAGCGCCCGCTGACAAACAACGCATTGGCCGCGCACTCGAAGTCTATCAAATGACTGGCAAGCCATTATCGGTTTGGCTGCAGTCGCAAACCACGCCCAGACCAGCAATTCCACTACGTCTGATCAGTCTGGAACCTTCTGAACGACAAAAACTACATCACCGCATTGAAATGCGTTTTGATGAGATGCTTGAACAAGGGTTATTAGACGAAGTCCAAGCACTCTACCAACGAGGTGATCTCAGCCCAGAACTGCCATCTATTCGCTGCGTAGGCTATCGGCAAATGTGGCCCGTCATCACAGGCGAAGAGGATCTCAAAAGCGCCAGAGAAAAAGCCATTATTGCCACGCGCCAACTTGCTAAACGGCAAATGACTTGGCTGCGATCCATGCCAGAGCGCATGGCAGTAGACTGTCTAGATCCATCAAACGCTCATCAGGAAATTCTACAAGCCTTACAAAGCGATCTGTCTAAACACACTCAAAACTGAACATCACACACGGCAACGCCATCGACCCTGATCTAAACCAGGGTTGATGGCGTTTTGCACAACATTTTATACAGTCGTGACTTAGATGACTGCCGTCAGTTGTTTAAGCGACAACCGTTCGGCTCGCATCTTCATCGGCAGTTTTGATATCACCCAGGACATAAACAGTTTCACCTTGCTCTGTCAAAAACTGTTTAATCGCCTCAGCTTGGTCGGCAGCCACTGCCAGCACCATGCCAATACCGCAGTTAAACACGCGATACATTTCTTGGGAATCAATGCGACCTTCACGTTGCAGCCACTCAAACAGAGCTGGCATGGCCCAAGCACTTGATGCAATTTGTGCTTGCAAACCAGCGCGCAAGATACGGGGGACGTTTTCTAGTAAGCCACCGCCTGTGATGTGCGCAAGGCCTTTAATCGCTGGTCCAAACTGGGATAAAGCAGCCAGCACAGGCTTAACATACAGACGTGTGGGTGCCATCACAACATCACCCAACAACTGCCCATTAAATGTCTCTTCTGGTTTTGCACCGGTGTATTCCAACACCTTACGCAGCAACGAATATCCGTTGGAGTGCGCACCACTCGAAGCCAGACCCAGCAATACGTCTCCGGGCTGAACCGCTTCACGACCATCGATCAAAGCCGATTTTTCAACCACACCCACAGCAAAGCCTGCCAGGTCATATTCCCCATCGGGATACATACCCGGCATTTCAGCCGTTTCACCGCCAAGCAATGCGCAACCGGAGAGTTCGCAGCCTTTGGCAATGCCACCGACAACTTGCGCGGCGACATCGACATCGAGTTTGCCGCAAGCAAAATAATCTAGAAAAAAGAGTGGTTCAGCACCTTGGACCAAAATATCGTTTACGCTCATGGCCACCAGATCAATACCCACGGTATCGTGACGGTTCCATTCAAAAGCCAGACGTAATTTAGTGCCAACACCATCCGTACCTGAAACTAGGACGGGCGTTTTGTAACGAGCGGGGATTTCAAACAGGCCGCCAAAGCCGCCAATGCCAGAGAGCACACCTTCACGAAGGGTGCGGGCAGCCAAGGGTTTAATGCGGTCGACTAAGGCTTCGCCAGCGTCAATATCGACGCCAGCATCTCGATAAGTCAGGTTTTTTTGGGAATCAGACATGATAGTAACCGTGGTTATGTGACAATGACGATATTTACGTCGCTGTCCGCCATTTTACGCTGACTGATGAAACAACTGCTCATAGAACTCGATTCCGCGCCAGAAGCTTCGTTTGGCAACCTTATAATCGGTGACAATGCCGCCGCCATTGCGGCTGCTCGCGCCCTTAAACCCGGCGAAACACTGTACGTCTGGGGACAAAACGGGTGTGGTCGCTCACACCTGTTACAAGCCTACGCCCGTGAACAAAACGGGGCATATTTACACTCGGTGCGTGATGCTGACACCCTGCATCAGCTCGCCGAAGAAGAAAGTGTGCCGCACGCACTGGCGATTGATGACATTCATCTGGCACAGCCTGCGGTCTTAAATACAGTTTTTCGCCTGTACAATCTGTGGCGTGAACGGGGCACCGGGCCTCAGGCATTTAGCCTTGTCGTTTCAGGTCTCGTGGCACCTTTACAAATGGAATGTCGTGAAGACCTGAGAACACGATTAGGCTGGGGTGCTGTCTACCGATTGCTGCCATTGTCTGACACAGATAAACGGACGGCTTTAAAAAGCTACGCAGATGCGCGCCACGTGCCCATCAAAGAAGAAATTTTAAATTGGCTACTCACGCATGGTTCACGCGACATTCGGGTGCTCTTTGACTGCATCAGTGCATTGGATGAATATTCACTCATCACACACCGGCCCGTGACATTGCCTTTACTCAAAACCATGCTTGCTGAAAGAAACATCAACAACTCATGACCACACCTATGACTGCATCACGCCTTGCATTATTTGATCTCGATCACACCTTACTCCCCATGGATAGTGACTATCAATGGGCCGATTTCTTAGCTCGAACAGGACGTGCCGGCGACCCTGAACAGGCACGCGCTCGAAACGATGAGCTCATGCATCAGTACAACGAAGGGGTTCTAACTGCTCAAGAAGCCGCTGAATTTATGTTGGGCCTATTGGCCGCCCACAGCCCTGTCGAGCTCGCTCGCTTTCACGATGAGTTTATGCGCGAAGTGGTGTGGCCCGCGATCACGGAACAGGCTGTGAACCTTGTCCATGCTCACCAAGAGGCTGGTGACCTTTGCGCGATTGTGACTGCGACCAACACCTTTGTAACCGCCCCCATCGCCCGAGCGTTTGGCATTCAGCATCTGATTGCCACCGACCCTCAGTATGTGCAAGGTCGTTACACTGGCAAAATCGAAGGCATTCCCAGCTTTCAGGCAGGTAAAATTACACGTGTCAATGCATGGCTTGAAGGCCTAGGGCGTCAAATGTCCGATTACGAGACCGTTTACTTTTACAGCGATTCTGTCAATGACTTGCCTTTAATGGAAGTCGTCTCAAACCCGATTGCAACCAACCCCAGTGACAGCTTGAGAAAAATTGCCCAAGAGCGCCAATGGACCATCCTTGATCTGTTTCACGAACAGGCAGACCAGAAATCCTGATGATCACCAGAACCCTCAAAGGCTTCGTTAAACGCCTGATTAAACAACCGGCCAAACCATCCATCCGACTGGCACGCGATGTCCACCAGATTGATCGCAGGCTGGTAAGTCGCCACGCGATCAAAGTTTGTGAGGTTTTGCAAAAGGCTGGCTATGAAGCCTATGTCGTGGGTGGTGCGGTTCGAGATTTACTCATCGGCATTGAACCCACCGATTTTGATGTGGCCACAAGCGCAACCCCCGAACAAGTGCGGCCTTTATTTCGTCGCGCTCGCATTATTGGGCGCCGTTTCCGCTTGGTGCATGTTGTCTTTGGCTCTGAGGTTATCGAAACATCGACATTTCGGGCGCCCGCTGAAGATGGCTCACCGACCGATGATCACGGTCGCATTCTACGCGACAACGTCTTTGGCACCCATGAGCAGGATGCAGCACGGCGTGACTTAACGATCAATGCGCTTTATTACGATCCCATCACAGAAATCGTTGTTGATTTTCATCAAGGGGTCAAAGATCTCCATGATCGCCAAATTCGCATGATTGGCGACCCTGAGACCCGCTATCGTGAAGATCCGGTCCGCATGCTGCGTGCCGTACGTTTTGCGGTCAAATTACGTGCAGACATTGAACCAGCCACCCAAGCACCTATTCCTAAATTAGCCGCCCTCATTGAAAACGTCCCAGCAGCTCGCGTCTTTGATGAGATGTACAAGCTTCTCACGTGCGGGCACGCCATGGATTGCCTAAAAGCCTTACGTGAAAACGGACTGCACAGCGGTTTATTGCCATTGCTGGACGTGGTGCTTGAAGACCCAGAGGGTTTGCACTTCATCGAGTTAGCACTTGAGCGCACCGACAAACGGGTCCGTACCGGCAAATCAGTCAGCCCAAGCTTCTTGTATGCTGCTTTGCTTTGGCCACAAGTAAACAAACGTTGGCAGCGACGTTTTCAAGCGGGTGAGCACAGCATTCCGGCACTGATTGCAGCAGCTGATGATGTGCTCAATGAACAAGGCGAAACGCTCGCCATTCAACGTCGGATCAGCTCTGACATGCGTGAAATTTGGTTTATGCAACCACGCTTTGAACGACGTATCCCAAAACGCATCTTTGCACTCACAGAGCAGCCACGATTTCGGGCGGCAGTCGACTTTCTGCAAATGCGTGCCGCCAGTGATGAGTTCGATAGTGTGCTTGCGCAATGGTGGATGGATTTGGCCGATGCACCGATCTCCATGAGAAAAGAGATGATCGATGCGCTTAGAGACACGCAGCCTTCTCACTCGATTAAACGTAGACGTAGACCGCGGCGCAGAAAACCAGCCGCGACCCCAACCTCAGACTAATTATTCCCCCTGCTTATGAAGACCGTACAGCACACCAATCTTGACTCTCTGGTGCTCCTAGGACTGGGTGCGAATCTGGGCGATCCTGCGCAAACTCTGGTGGATGCTGTCAAGCAAATTGCGCAAGAGGCCGGGATCACACTGATCCAAAGCGCATCACTCTACCAAAGCGCGCCAGTCGATGCGCCAGGCCCTCATTACGTCAATACCGCGGTCTTGATTCGGACAACTTTGAGGCCTTCAGAACTCTTACAGCGCACGCAAGCCATCGAACATGCTTTTGGTCGCCAGCGCAGTGTACGCAATGCGCCCCGCACGTTAGACATTGACTTGCTCTGGCACGAGCATCTGCAATCAGACGCAACCGAGCTGATTTTGCCGCATCCTCGACTGCATCAACGGGCTTTTGTTCTAAAACCTTTGATTGAGCTTTTGGGGCCAGATTTCATCGTTCAGCAACAAACCGCCCAGCATTGGCTAAGCCTTTGCCAAGATCAGGTTTGTGAAAAGATTCCCAGCACAATATAAAAAAATTTGGCACAGCCCAATCGGACTGCGCCAAATCTCATTTCAAGCGCCGAACAAGCTTCTGTCTTTAGATTGCGCCGTTCTTACGCATGGTATCCACAGCTGTTTGATCACGGCCAAGTTCTTTGAGAATACTGTCGGTATGCTCACCTAAAGCAGGCACCGCATCCATTCTCGGAACGAACTCGCTGTTAATACCGGGTGGCAAGAGTGATGGTAGCTGACCGACTGGGCTTGGAATTTCACGCCAGCGATCACGGGCTTTCAATTGCGGATGTGCCCAGACATCTTTCATCTCATTGACACGGGCGTTCGCAATCTGTGCATCCTCGAGGCGTTCCACCACCTGATCCATCGTCAAATCTGCAAACGCTTGCGTAATCAGCGCGGTTAAAGCATCTCGATTGGCAATACGCTTAGAGTTCAGGTCATAATCGGCATCATCTGCCAACTCTGGCTTACTCAGAACTTTGTCACAGAACACACGCCATTCGCGCTCATTTTGCAGGCCCAACATCACCGTGGAACCATCGCCAACCGGAAATGGTCCATATGGGAAGATCGTTGCGTGCGCAGCCCCTGCGCGCGGTGGTGGCTCTGCCCCTTCAAATGCGTAGTACAACGGAAAGTTCATCCACTCAACCATACTCTCGAGCATGGACACATCCACCTGACTGCCGCGCCCAGTTTTCTGACGCAACAATAAGGCATTCAAAATCCCAGAATAAGCGTACATACCTGCTGCGATATCCGCAATCGAGCAACCTGCTTTGGCACCTGCTTCCGGTGAACCCGTGACAGAAACAAAGCCGCTTTCGCTTTGAATCAGCAAATCGTAGGCTTTCTTCGTCTCGTATGGGCCACCAATACCATAGCCGGTAATGTCGCAAACAATCAGTTTTGGAAACTTCTCTTTGAGTGCCTCATAAGACAAACCCATGCGAGCTGCCGCACCAGGCGCCAGATTCTGAACCAGCACATCAGCCTGTTCTAGCAAATCCACAAGTGCAGCCATGGCCTGCTCATCCTTGAGATTCAAGGTCAAGCTTTCTTTGGAGCGATTGGTCCACACAAAATGGGAGGCCATACCGCGCACACGTTCGTCATAGGCGCGCGCAAAGTCACCCACTTCAGGACGTTCAACTTTAATCACCCTCGCACCCATGTCAGCTAACTGACGCGTACAAAACGGTGCGGCGATCGCGTGCTCTAAACTGACGACGGTAATGCCGTCCAAAGGTCTTACTTGTGTCTGACTCATGGCGCAAACCTCAACTCTGCTTGATGCGCAAGTGTGTCATCCTGTGCAGCCCACAAACGAGCCACACCTGGTTCTTCAATCCGACCTTGCACAAAGAACTCACGCGGCGCAATCAATGGACGCAATCCGCGATAGGACAAATGCTCTAAGCGGGCATCGGGGTTGGCTTGTCTAAAAGCCTGAACCATACGCGTGGCAATCATGGGTCCATGCACAACCAAACCCGGATAACCTTCTTCTTGCGTCACATAAGGCTCATCGTAATGGATCCGATGCGTGTTAAACGTGATCGCTGAGTAGCGGAACAGCAACGTGGTTGTGGGATCTACCGTATCGCTCCACTGCGCTTCGGGCGCAGGCTCTGTACCAACCAGTTTGGGTGGTGTCGGTGCACGGTAGACAATATCTTGCTCTTCCAAGATCACGCGCTTACCGCTCTGTTCAACTTCGTGCGTGACGGTCACAAACAACAATGCACCTGTCTTACCTTGTTTTTCAACAATTTTCGACACGGTCGATGTGCGTGCAGCCGGCACACCGGCCAGTAAATCACCTTCAAACGTTACCCGACCGCCAGCCCACATCCGATTGCGGTTATCCGCTGGTGGCAAAAAACCACCTCGGGCTGGGTGGCCATCCGTACCCAACGCTTGCATTGGTGCGGCCTCCAAGAAATAGCACCAATGCCACAACACAGGCAAAGGCTCACCTTGCGCTGGCGCCGGCAATCCCAGAGTGGAGCTGATCCGGGCCGCATGGCCCAGATCCATCGCATCTTCAATTCTCTGTGATTTACCGATCCAGTTTTGTAACTGGACGTCACTCATAGTTCTTCCCTCTTAATTCAAACCCATTTTCTGGATACGTTCCTGGTGATATTTAGAATCACCAAACTGGAACTCCACAAAACCCAAACGCTTGAAGAAGTCACCCACCTCAAGTTCATCTGTCATGCCCATTCCGCCATGCAGTTGGACCGCTTTTTCACCCACAAACTGGGCGCCAGCTGCGACTTCATTTTTTGCCATCGCCACGCGTTTTGCACGCAAATCGGCAGGATCATCGGTCAAGGACAGTGCACACACATACGCGTGAGAAACCGCCATTTCCTGCTGAATCAGCATGTCAACGACATCAAACTGCAACGCTTGGAAGTTCATCAGTGGCTGACCAAACTGGTTACGCGTTTTTAGGTATTCCGTGGTGATTTCAATGAGCCGTTTCATGGCGCCCGCGGCATGCGCGCACAATGCAGTCATTGCATAATCCATACCCAACGCCACCATGTCTTGCGCGGCTGCACCGCGTGCCAGCAGAGCTTGTGCGGGAAGTGCCACATCAGCAAATGTCATATTGGCTGTACGAGACAAATCCATGGTTGGGAAATCATCTATGCTCACACCAGCAGCATCTGTCGGTACGATAAAGACTGCTTGCTCACCGTTTAACTCGGCATTGACGATCACGGCATTTGAAGCTGCACCATGCCAAATATTGCGTTTGGCACCTTTCAATACAAAACCGCCATCACGTTCAGAAGCTTGTGTCGTCACTGCTTGCGTGTCATAGCGCTGACCGGCCTCTTGCCAACCCACGGCCACAATGGCTTCACCTTCTGCAATGGCTGGCAGCCACTTCTCTTTGGCCTCTGTGTTCTCACTGGCGGCCAACATCACGACAGCCATCACAGCCCCCGTAATCACCGGCTCACTGACCAAACCGTAACCCAGTTCTTGATGTACAGCCAACATCGTGGCGGTACTCTCACCGAAGCCACCATAAGCTTCTGGCACCAATAAACCAGTGACACCCAATTCGACAAGATGCGCCCACGCTTGGCGATCCAGTTTTCCTTCGGCAAAACGACGGCGACGTTGTTCAAACGACCAGTTATCCGTCATCATTCTGCGCAAGCTGTCTGTCAGCATGCTTTGTTCATCTGAATAGGCAAAATCCATATCTCTTCCTGTTGTTCTGCAGTCTGTCAACAAATTCGTTTAGTCATCTAGCACTGGGCTTAGACACCGATGATGTGCTTCGCAATAATGCTTTTCTGCACTTCAGTCGTTCCACCGTAAATCGTCGTCTTACGCATATCGAAGTACGTGGCGCTACCACCGATATCCCATTCGTCGCCAGGGCCATGGAAGTCGTTTTCTGCGCGCATCCAGTCTGGATCGTAGGCCCAAGATTCCATGGCGGCCACTTCAAACTGCAAGCGTGCCAATTCCTGCTGCAACTCAGAGCCACGAATCTTCAGAATCGAAGCCTGGGGGCCAGGACCTGCGGTGCTATCTGCTGCCACACGCAACAACAACATTTCAAGTGCCATGACACGAGACTCAACTGCATTGATTTTGTCGAGCATACGGCTATTTTGTGCCATTGAACTGCCACCATCCATGGCACGTTTGGCCATGTTCTTCAGAATCATGAGTTCGCGGTGGCAATGACCGATACCGGCAATTCCCGTGCGTTCATGGCCCAACAGATACTTGGCGTATGTCCAGCCTTGGTTTTCTTCACCGACCAAGTTTTCAACAGGTGCTTCCACGTTTTCGAGCCAAACCTCGTTGACCTCGGCACCACCATCCAGCGTTTTAATTGGACGCACACTCACACCAGGCTGGCGCATATCGATCAGAATCATGGAGATTCCACGTTGCGCTTTGACTGAGGAGTCTGTCCGTGTCAAACAAAACATGTGGTCTGCGTGATGAGCCAATGTGGTCCAGGTTTTCTGACCATTGATGATGTATTTGTCACCAACACGCTCTGCACGTGTTTTCAGAGAAGCCAAATCTGAGCCAGAGCCTGGTTCAGAATAGCCCTGACACCACCAGTCATCCATCGTAATGATGCGGGGCAGGTAGTAGTCTTTTTGTTTTTGTGAGCCAAACTTCATCAACACCGGTCCAATCATGCTCAGACCAAACGACAACAGGCGAGGCGCACCGGCTTTAAAGGTTTCAATTTCAAAGATCAGGCGTTGTAAAGGCGTCCAACCAGTACCGCCATACTCCTTGGTCCAGGTGGGTGCACCCCAGCCGTGCTCGGCTAGAATACGGTGCCAGCGCACATAATCATCTTTTGAGAGGCGCTGGTGGCGCATCTGCTTTTCACGGATATCCGCGGGCAGATTTTTCTCTGTAAATTCTCGCACTTCACTGCGAAATGCAATTTCCTCTTCACTCCAAGACAAATCCATAGCGTCCTCTCTCGATTGACTCTCGATATGTTTTAAAAAATTCTAAACAAATAACTATCAAACCACACCTTAAAGCATTTTGCGCTTGCCTTATGTGTAGGCTCTCTTCAAAAGTGCAAAACCCACTTAGGAGCTATGCCACTTATTCTAATGAGGGATCATTTCGTTAAAAATCGAAATTAATCCAAATTAAAACTTCAATTGTTGTTTTAATAGTTACCATAACAAACTACCTGACTTTGCAACACATTTTGAATGGAGATAAAAACATGAGTGGTTTAATGGAAGGAAAAGTTGTCGTTGTCACCGGCTCCGGTGGCGGTATTGGTCGCGACATCGCTTTAGCCATGGGTGCTGCAGGCGCCAAAGTTGTCGTCAATGACATCGGTGCTGCCCTGTCCGGTGAAGGCCTCGAATCCGCACCTGCACAAAAAGTCGCCGACGAGATTAAAGCCGCTGGCGGTATCGCTGTTCCAAACACCGACAGCGTTGCAACACGTGCCAGCGCAAACGGCATTATCGAAACCGCCATGGATCACTTCGGTCGCATTGATGCCGTTGTGAACAATGCTGGTAACTTGCGTGACCGCATGTTCCACAAAATGAGCGATGAAGAATGGAGCCAGGTGCTCGACGTTCACCTGAACGGCACCTACTTCGTGAGCCGTGCAGCTGCCAACCATTTCCGTGAACAAGAGTCTGGCGCATTTGTGCACATGACGTCCACATCGGGTTTGATTGGTAACTTTGGCCAAGCCAACTATTCAGCTGCCAAGCTCGGCATTGTCGCTTTGTCCAAGTCCATCGCTCTGGACATGGGTCGCTACAACGTTCGCTCAAACTGCATTGCACCTTTTGCTTGGAGCCGCATGACAAGCTCCATTCCAGCCAACACACCGGAAGAAAAAGCCCGTGTTGCTAAAATGCAGAAAATGGAAGCCGCTAAAGTGGCTCCGATGGTTGTGTTCCTGGCCAGCGATGCCGCCAAAGGCATTAGCGCACAGATCTTTGGTGTACGCGCCAATGAAATCATGCTCTTTAGCCAGCCACGTCCAATCCGTTCGGTCCACATGAGCGACGGCTGGACACCCGAGTCCATCGCAGAAATCGCGGCACCAGCACTCCAGCACCACTTTGTGCCTATGGAGCGCTCACCTGAAGCGATCAACTGGGATCCGATCTAATTACTGTATAGAACTGATGGAGGTAATGGTATGACTGAACCAAGGCACGCACCGCTTGATGGTGTGCGCGTTTTGGATTTGTCCCGTGTTCTGGCTGGCCCGTTCTGCGGCCAGACACTGGCCGACCTAGGCGCAGACGTCATTAAAGTTGAACGACCGGATGCCGGTGATGACACACGCGCCTGGGGACCTCCCTATCTTCGCGACGAACAAGGGCAAGACACCACAGAATCCGCTTACTATCTGAGTACGAACCGCAACAAACGATCCATCACGCTGGACTTATCCAGTGCAGAAGGTCAAGCTGCTGTTCGCAAACTCGCCAGTCAATGTGACATTCTCATTGAAAACTTCAAAGTCGGTGGTCTCAAAAAATACGGCCTAGATTACGACAGCCTTAAAGATGAGATGCCCGGATTGATTTACTGCTCAATTACAGGTTTCGGACAAAACGGTCCTTACGCCAAACGACCTGGTTATGATTTTATGATCCAGGGCATGGGTGGTCTCATGAGCATCACAGGTGAGCGCGATGGCATGCCAGGTGCTGGTCCTCAAAAAGCAGGGGTTGCCGTCAGTGATGTCATCACCGGACTGTATTCCACGATTGCGATTTTAGGTGCACTACAAGAACGCAATCGCAGCGGATTGGGTCAGCACATCGATATGGCGCTGTTGGACTGCCATATTGCCATGCTCGCCAATCAGCCATTGAACTACATGACTTCAGGCGAAGCGCCACAAAGAGCGGGTAATGCTCATCAAAACGTTGCGCCCTACCAAGTTTTTGAAACATCTGATGGTCACATGATCTTAGCCGTGGGCAATGATTCACAGTTCCGCAACTACTGCAAAGCCATCGAACGCGAGGATCTGGCCGACGATGCGCGTTTTGCGACAAACAGCCAACGGCTGGTGCATCGCAATGAACTCATTCCACAGCTTATTGAGATCATGCGTACCCGCAAACGTGATGACTGGATTGATATTTTTGAAAAAGTCGGTGTCCCTTGTGGCCCGATCCAATCCATCGATCAGGTGTTTGACCACCCACAAGTCAAAGCACGCGAAATCTGGAAAACCATTCCACATCCCGTTGCTGGCAGCTCGCCAACAACGGCCAACCCAATTAACTATTCGGAAACACCCATTGTGTACCGACGCCATGCCCCCATGCTGGGTGAGCATAGTGAAGAGATCAGGCGTGAATTTGGGCTTGATGACTAGCCAACACTCTTAATTCGGCCTGTTACCAACCTACGCAATCCTAAAACCTCGCCCAAATTGGCGAGGTTTTTTTTGAGCTGATGGTTGAACAATGTGCCTAATATGGTCCAAATGATCACTAAGAAAAATAAGCAAACATATGACGAACAAAATAAAATCGGTCTTTTTGTTCTTACGGAAATCTAAATAGATGAACCGACCCCCTACTAATCAAGACCAAGACGCCACGCGCTTAGACCTAGAACAATTAAAACCGTATGCAAAAAAGTACATTTGGTGGAAAACACCAGACGAAGCGGTTCAACAACCACAACGAGTCATCGCCCAAGTTATGGATATTGGCGATTTTGAAGACGCTTTAAATTTGCGCGAACTTGTCGGCGATGATATTTTCAGAAGCGTACTCACAAACGCTCAAGCTGGCTGGTTTAATGCTCGATCTTGGAACTATTGGCATCACAGACTCGGACTCGCAAAGCTTGGCCCGATTCCGGCCTTACCCACAAGGAAACTTGACCGTTCGTGATTATTTTTGTCATGCATAAATTGAATAAGGCCGCTTAAAGCGACCTTGTTTTTCATTCATCGCAACGATTCATAACAGGTCAAACCTTCATTGAGCTGACCTGTTGTGAAGCAGCTGCGTTTACGCCTTTTTCATGGAAATATCGGCAATGCGCATTGACCACTCTTGCGGTCCAGTCTGGTGAACTGATGATCCAGTCGCATCGACTGCGACAGTGACTGGCATATCGACGACGTCAAACTCATAGATCGCCTCCATGCCCAAATCTTCAAACGCCACCACTTTCGCTTTCTGAATGGCTTTAGCCACCAAGTAAGCCGCACCACCCACAGCCATCAGGTACGCCGATTTATGTTTACGGATGCTTTCAATCGCCACCGGACCACGTTCTGCTTTACCGATCATGGCAATCAGACCCGTTTCACCCAACATGGTTTCCGTAAACTTATCCATACGGGTCGATGTGGTGGGACCTGCTGGACCCATCACCTCATCACCCACGGGATCCACTGGACCCACGTAATAAATCACTCGATTGGTAAAGTCCACGGGCAATTGCTCACCTTTGGCCAACATATCCTGAATGCGCTTATGTGCTGCATCACGACCCGTCAGCATTTTGCCTGACAGTAATAAAGTCTCACCCGGTTTCCAACTCGCCACTTCTTCTGGTGTCAATGTGTCCAAATTAACTGGACGGGACGCTTTGTAATCAGGTGCCCAGTGCACATCAGGCCAATCTGACAGCGAAGGACGCTCTAATTCCGCTGGTCCACTGCCATCCAGTGTGAAATGAACGTGACGAGTCGCCGCACAGTTTGGGATCATGGCCACAGGTTTAGACGCTGCGTGCGTTGGGAAGCTCTTAATCTTCACGTCAAGCACGGTGGTTAAACCACCTAAACCTTGCGCACCAATGCCCAATGCGTTCACTTTTTCGTAGAGTTCCACACGAAGCTCTTCAGTCGGATTCGATGGACCACGGGCCAACAAATCCGCCATATCCAAGTCTTCCATCAGGGATTGTTTGGCCATCAAGACGGCTTTTTCAGCCGTTCCACCCACGCCAATCCCTAACATACCGGGTGGGCACCAACCTGCACCCATCAATGGCACGGTTTTAAGAACCCAATCAACAATCGAATCACTAGGGTTCAACATCGCCATCGTGGCTTTGTTTTCTGAACCACCGCCTTTGGCGGCTACTTGCACGTCAATCGTATTGCCTTGCACCAACTCGACCGACACAATACAGGGTGTGTTGTCTCGTGTGTTGCGACGCGTGAACAATGGGTCCTGTAAAACAGAAGCCCGCAAGGGGTTGTCTGCATTCAGATAACCACGGCGCACGCCTTCATCACAAATCTCTTGCAAATCCTGTCCGGACTCCAGGCGAACATCCATCCCGATTTTAAGGAAGATATTCACAATCCCTGTGTCCTGACAGATGGGCCGATGCCCTTCTGCACACATGCGCGAGTTCGTCAGAATCTGCGCCATCGCATCTTTGGCTGCCGGACTTTGTTCACGCTCATAAGCGCTGGCCAAATGTCGGATAAAGTCCGCTGGGTGGTAATAGCTAATAAACTGCACTGCATCCGCAATGGATTCAATCAGGTCAGATTCCTTGATCGTCACTGTCATACCGTCTACCTTATTTTGTCACTCTAAAAAATGGGTTAAATTTTTGCACGACGTGCAGAAAACGCTCTAGCGCCCTTTCCACTGCGGCGCACGTTTCTCTGTAAACGCCAACGCACCTTCTCGGGCATCTTCTGAAGCCAACACCGAAGCCACTAAAGGTGCTTGACGTTCAAACATTTCGGCTTGCGACCAGTCCAATCCTTCATTCACGATTCGTTTAGCCATTTGAACGGCCAACGGACCATTGCAAACAATACGTCTTGCCAACTCCAGTGCGGACTGCAAAGCCTCCCCGGGTTCGCATAACACGTTGACCATGCCTAATTCCGCTGCGCGTGTGGCTGGGAAATGCTCACCTGTCAAAATGAGCTCCATCGCGATGTGATACGGCAAACGACGTGGCAAGCGCAACATGCCACCGGCACCGGCCACCAGACCTCTTTTCACTTCGGGCAGACCCAGCTTAGCCGTATTGGACGCAACGATTAAGTCACAAGACAAGGCGATCTCAAAACCACCTGCCAGCGCATACCCTTCGATGGCTGCGATCAGTGGTTTGGTCGGTGGTTGATCTGTCAACCCAGCAAAACCTCGCCCTTCAACGCGTGCACGCTTGCCTGTTTGCGCAAAATCTTTCAAATCCATGCCTGCGCTAAACACACTGCCTGCACCTGTCAGGATACCTAGCTTGAGCGATGGATCTTCATCGAGTCGATCCATCGCTTTTGCCATTTGTTCAGCACAGGTGTAGTTAATGGCATTGCGCACGTCAGGCCGATCAATGGTAATGATCAGGATGCCGTCTTGTTCTTCAGTCCGTATTAGTTGTGTCACGACAGTTCAGTCTCCATACAGGTTTATGCTCGCAATTTCTCATAATAGTAGGCGATGCAAGCGCCTCTGAATGCCATTGCCTGACCTCGCTGCTAAAATGCTCAGCATCCTCGTCCTATTCTGACGTTACCAGCCTGGTCATTGACTGGCTGTTGCCGTTCAGACAGGGCATCATGAATCAACCAGAAAAATCTCACATGCTCTCATTTCAGCAAATCATTCTGAAACTTCAGAACTATTGGGACCAGCAGGGTTGCGCTCTGCTTCAACCCTACGACATGGAAGTCGGGGCAGGTACGTCCCACACCGCCACGTTCCTACGTGCCATTGGACCAGAACCTTGGCGTGCAGCCTATGTTCAGCCTTCACGGCGTCCCAACGACGGTCGCTATGGACAGAACCCCAATCGACTCCAGCACTACTATCAGTATCAGGTCGTTTTAAAGCCCGCACCGCCCAATATTCAGGAACTCTATCTAGATTCCTTGCGCGTCATTGGCATTGACCCCAAAGAGCACGACATTCGCTTTGTTGAAGATGACTGGGAAAACCCTACACTGGGTGCCTGGGGACTGGGCTGGGAAGTCTGGCTTAACGGCATGGAAGTCACGCAGTTCACCTACTTCCAACAAGTCGGTGGCTTAGACTGCACTCCAACCATGGGCGAAATCACCTACGGTCTTGAACGTTTGGCCATGTATCTACAAAACGTGGAAAGCGTCTATGACTTATTGTGGACACGTCAGGGCGATCGGAACCTGAGCTATGGCGATGTGTTCCATCAGAACGAAGTGGAGCAATCCGCTTACAACTTTGAGCACGCCGACATTCCTACCCTGTTTGAGCATTTTTCAGACTACGAAGCACAAGCCAAACGCCTCATGGAAGTGCCTTTGCCGCTGCCCGCTTATGAAGCGACGCTCAAAGCTGCTCACACATTTAACCTGCTTGATGCACGGGGCGCTATCAGTGTGACTGAACGTGCCGCCTACATCGGCCGCATTCGTCACTTGTCGCGTGCCGTTGCCCAAGCCTATTACGAATCACGAGAAGCACTCGGATTTCCGATGCTCCAATCGCATGAGGCCAAAGCCTGATGACTGCCACACCCTTGTCTGACCCCCGCACAGCATCTTTGCTAATTGAATTACGCACCGAAGAATTGCCCCCAAAAGCTTTACAACGCTTAAGCGATACGTTTGGGCAAGCCATTTACGACGCACTCAAAGCGCAGCATCTTTTACAAGCTGACAGCGAACTCAAGGTGTTTGCGACACCACGCCGTCTGGCTGCACACATCACACACGTCCAATCGGTCGCTGCTGATCAACCTTTTACCGAAAAGCTCATGCCCGCCAAAATCGGGCTCGATGCACAAGGCCAATTTACACCCGCTCTTGAAAAACGGCTGGCGGCTAAAAGCTTAGCGCACCTGACACCGCAAGACATCACACAAGTCGATGAAGGCAAACAAGTTTTTTTAGTGGCCAGTGGCACCCGACCTGGTGTGCAACTACAAGCCTGCCTGCAGGAAATTGTGCAGTCTGCTTTAGACAGCTTGCCCATTCCAAAAGTCATGCGTTATCAACTGGCCGATGGCCAAACGACAGTCAGCTTTGTGCGCCCAGCACATGGTCTGGTGGCCTTACACGCTGATCAAATTGTGCCCATCGAGATTCTTGGTTTAACAGCAGATCGAGTGACTCAAGGTCATCGCTTTCTGGCGCCCGAATCGTTTGAGATTCAACAGGCTGACGACTACGAATCAGAACTCGCCAAGCGTTATGTGGTGGCTAGCTTTCAGGCACGTCATCAAGAAATCTCTGACAAACTACAAGCTGCAGCAAGCGAACACAACGCTACACTAGGCACTGATCCAGCAGTCGATGCTTTATTGAATGAAGTCACCGCATTGGTGGAAACGGTTGCAATCTACACGGGGGAGTTTGAATCCCGATTCCTCGATGTTCCGCAAGAGTGTCTAATTTTGACCATGCGCTTGAATCAGAAATACTTCCCTTTGTTTGATCCGCAAACGAATAAACTCACCAACCGCTTTTTGATTGTCAGCAACATGCCCATCGACAATCCAGCGCATATCATCGAAGGCAACGAGCGAGTCATTCGCCCACGTTTGGCCGATGCGGAGTTTTTCTATACTACGGACAGCAAGCAACCTCTCGCATCGCGTGTTGCGGTGTTAGACAACATGGTCTATCACAACAAATTGGGGAGCGAAGGCGAGCGCGTCAAACGACTGCGTGACACGGCCAGCTGGATTGGTCGTCAACTCGGTGCCGATGTGGCTTTGTGCGATCGGGCTGCAGAACTGGCCAAAGCCGATCTATCGACTCTCATGGTGGGTGAGTTTCCTGAACTACAGGGCATTATTGGCGGTGATTACGCGCGCCATGATCAAGAGCCTGAATCCGTCGCCAGTGCCATTGCCAAACAATATCAAATTCGCTGGACTGCACCAGTCACGACAAATGATTTGCCCGGGATTGCCCTTTACATGGCAGAACGTGCGCAGACTCTGATCGGTATCTGGGGTATCGGTTTGTCCCCTACGGGTGAACGCGATCCCTTTGGATTGCGTCGTGCCGCATTGGGCTTAATTAGCGCGTTTGAGCAACTCCAAGCAGGTGGTTTCTTAGCGCTCACGGGTGAGCCCGTGATGACACTCGAAGCACTTCTACAAGCCACTTTCCAAAGCTTTAGCGATCAAGCCGCACTGGCGCCTGAAACGGTTGCTGAAGTCACCGAGTTTGTACGTGAGCGTTACCGTAACCAACGCATGCAATCTGACAACCGTCAGGTGGTTGAAGCGGTTTTCGCGTTGCCTGTCCCACTGGAGCAAATCGTTGCTCGCATTGCGGCCACCCAAACATTCCTAGGCACACCACAAGCACAAAGTCTGGCCGCTGCCAATAAACGCATCAGCAACATTTTGAAGAAAGTCGAGGGTGATCTGCCTGACGTCAATCCAAATTTGATGACCGAAGCCGCAGAACAAGCGCTACATACCCATCTGGCAGCGGTCGAACCCATTGTTCAAGCACACATGCAAGAAGCAGCATATACAGAGGCACTCTCTGCACTAGCTGCACTACGAGAACCGGTTGATGCATTTTTTGAGACGGTGATGGTCATGGCACCAGACGAAGCCGTTCGACAAAACCGCTTAGCGCTCCTGAAGCGACTCCATCAAACGATGAACCAAGTCGCTGATCTGTCGGGTCTCGCAACATGAAACTGATCATCCTGGACCGCGACGGCGTCATCAACCATGACAGTGACAATTACATTCGTCATCCGGATGAGTGGCAGCCCATTGATGGCAGTTTGGAAGCGATTGCCCGCTTACACCAAGCGGGCTGGAAAATCGTGGTTGCTACCAATCAGTCAGGGCTAGCTCGGGGTTATTTTGATGGGGCAACTCTGAATGCTATGCATCAGAAATGCCGTCAAATGCTGTACGCCTTGGGTGGCGCCATCGATGCATTTTTTGTGTGTCCGCATGGACCCGATGATCATTGCAACTGCCGTAAACCAGCGCCTGGCTTATTTCAGATGATTTCTGAGCGCTTTGATCGGTCACTCGCCGGTGTACCCGTGGTTGGCGACACCCTGCGCGATCTACAAGCGGGCACCGCTTGTGGCTGTGACCCTTGGTTGGTCATGACAGGCAAAGGCGAGCGTTACAAAGATCACGCAGATCTACCGCCCCAAACCCGACAAGCGGCGGATTTGCGAGAGGTCGTTGATCAGATCTTGCGGGAAACCTCATCATGATAGGGACGATTCGAGCGACGTTGTATTACCTGGTGCTGGTTATCAGCGTCATTCCTTATTCATTTTTTACCGTGTTATGTGCTCCATTGCCCAGACACTGGCGTTATCGCTTAACTGTGGGCTGGCCGCGGTTTGCGATGTATGCCGCACGTTGGATCTGTGGCGTGCGTTGGGAGGTCAAAGGTTGGGAAAACTTACCAGATGGGCCAGGCGTTATTCTTTCCAAGCACCAGTCCGCCTGGGAAACCTTGTTTTTTCCAAGTTCGATGCCACGTGAAGTCTGTTTTGTCTACAAACGCGAACTGCACAAGATTCCGTTTTTTGGATGGGGACTGGCCTTACTGAAATGGATTCCGATTGATCGATCCAAAGGCAAAGAAGCGTTTGCTCAAGTGGTCAAACAAGGACAGGAACGTCTAGATGAAGGTCGCTGGCCTATCTTGTTCCCAGAAGGCACGCGCGTCGCACCTGGAAAAATGGGCCGCTTCAAGATGGGAGGTGCTTTGTTAGCACAACGCTGCAATGTGCCGGTTATTCCAGTTGCCCACAATGCGGGTGATTTCTGGCCACGCAATTCATGGCGCAAGCAACCAGGAACGATCACCGTCTCGATTGGCCCAGTCATTCCGTCTGAAGGTTTGACTGCTGAGGAACTTAATCAGAAAGTCCTTGAATGGATCGAAGACGAAATGATCCAAATTTCTCGGACACCCATGACCAAACGTTCTGTCAAAAACGTCCCGAACAAAAACGCTGCTAACAAAAACACATCAAACGCATGAGCCGACAACTTTCTCTGGATTTTGGTACAACGCCTGACTCCGCCTCTGAAACATCTGGGAGCATGCTGGGTCAGCGTATGTTGTATCAATCGCAGTCTGGACAGTTGTACTACGAACTTGTGCGTTCCAAACGGCGCTCAATTGGTTTACAAATTCAGGATCATGGTCTGCGCATCACTGCACCACACTGGGTGAGTTTGCCGCAAATTGAAGAAGCCATTGAAACCCGTTTTAACTGGATCACCCAAAAGCTCCAGCTGGTCCAGCAACGCCAACAACTGCAACAACAAAACCAACAGCGTTGGCAATTTGGTGGACAAATTCCTTTCTTAGGTCAAGCCATCATCTTGCGCCAAGGCGTTCACCCCGAGCAACCACACCCTGGAAAAATCTGGTTTGATGGTGACAATCAATCCGACCAACCTTCAGGCCATCTGTGGTTGCCACTACCCAACGACGCAGACTCACGGCGTATTCAAGAAATGACGCAAGCGTGGCTGCAACAACAAGCCATTGTCTGGTTTGGACGTCGTTTACAGTACTTTGAAGCCCGTCAAGCGCCAATGCCGAGTAGTTGGCGCTTATCGAATGCCCGAACACGCTGGGGCTCTTGCAGCAGTCAAAAACGTATCAATCTCAACTGGCGATTGATTCACTTTGAGCTGCCTGTGATCGATTATGTAATCGCCCATGAACTTGCCCACCTCAAGGAGATGAATCACAGCCCAGCCTTCTGGAAAACGCTGCAAACCATCTACCCGGACTATCTGCAAGGTCATCAAAAACTAAAAGCTTACCGACCGGGTGATTTACCAACTGTGTAATCAAATGAGACTTTCACACGGTCAACATTGATGCCATCAGCCCAATCCGTTAACCTGACAATGTCAATTTCTGATAACTCTATCTTCATTCATCTGATTTCATGAGGATTTTATTTATGCGTTTACTTCATACGATGCTGCGTGTTGGCAATCTTGAGCGTTCATTAGCGTTTTATACCGATGTTCTGGGTATGCGCTTGTTACGTCAAAAAGACTACCCCGACGGTCGCTTTACACTGGCTTTTGTGGGCTATGACGATGAAGACAAAGCCACTGTGCTGGAGCTAACCCATAACTGGGACACCACCGAATACGATTTGGGCACAGGGTATGGTCACATTGCGATCGAAGTCGAGAATGCCGCCAAAGCCTGTGATGACGCACGCGCACGCGGTGGCAAAGTCACCCGTGAAGCTGGCCCCATGAAGCATGGCACCACTGTGATCGCCTTTGTGGAAGATCCGGATGGCTATAAAATCGAGTTCATCGAGCGTAAAACCGCCTAACGAGACACCCACATGCTGAATATTCTGTGGCTTGCATTTTTTATTCTAGGAAGCCTGTCCGCAGGTATTCAGTGGCTCTGGTTCGGTGATGCCGCAGTCCTGAGCCGCATGGTCAACAGCCTCTTTGAAATGGCCAAAGTGTCTGTGGATATTATGCTCGTGCTTTTTGGGACGCTCACGCTTTGGCTAGGACTTTTACGCATCGCCGAACGAGCTGGCGCGGTTGCCACTTTATCGCGCTGGCTCTCTCCACTGTTTGCTCGCCTCATGCCTGGGGTGCCCAGAGGCCATCCGGCTTTGGGACTGATTACGCTCAACTATGCCGCCAATGGTTTAGGACTGGACAATGCAGCAACACCTGTCGGTCTGCGTGCCATGCGAGAACTACAGTCGCTCAACCCTGATCCGCAAACTGCCACCAATGCACAAATTTTGTTTTTGGTGCTCAACACATCCTCGTTAACGCTTCTGCCAGTCACCATCTTTATGTACCGTTTGCAACAAGGTGCGGCGGATCCCGCCATGGTATTTCTGCCTATTCTGTTAGCGACCAGTGCATCGACCTTGGCCGGCTTTTTAGCGGTTGCTTGGATGCAGCGTTTACGCCTTCACGACCCAGTCGTTTTGCTCTGGACAGGAGCCGCCGCATTATTCATCAGTGGTCTGATTGCAATGGCCATGACGCTCAGTGCGGCGACGCTGAGCCATCTCTCCACGGTCAGCGGCAACTTTGCGCTCTTGGCTTGTATCGTGCTCTTTTTGATTCTGGGTGCAATTCGTAAAGTACCCGTTTATGAAGCGTTTGTGGAAGGTGCGAAAGAAGGCTTCTCGATCTCAAAAGAGCTGCTCCCCTATCTAGTCGCCATGCTGTGCGCGATCGGTTTTCTACGTGCTTCAGGCGCACTGGACTTCCTGCTCGACGCAATCCGTTATGTCTTTGAGTGGTTTCAAACCGACACCAAGTTTGTCGATGCGCTCCCGGTCGCATTGGTCAAACCCTTTTCTGGCAGTGCCGCCCGAGGATTGATGATCGAAACCATGCAACATCATGGGGTCGATAGCTTTGCAGCACTTCTGGCTGCAACATTGCAAGGCAGCACGGAAACGACGTTTTATGTCTTAGCAGTGTATTTTGGGTCAGTCGGTATTATTCGTGCACGCCATGCGGTAGGCTGTGCCTTAGTGGCTGACTTTGCTGGTATCACGGCAGCGATTTTGGTCTGTTATTTGTTTTTTCCGAACGTCCTCTAGAGCCTATGAAAATCATTATCGCACCCGATTCTTTCAAAGAAAGCCTCAGTGCACAAGAGGTTGCACAAGCCATTGCACGCGGCATTCATCAAGAAATTCCACATGCGCAGATTACAATGCTCCCCATGGCCGATGGCGGCGAAGGCACGCTCGACGCACTCGCACAGACCCTACAAGGCGAACTACGCCACGCAAACGTTGTAGATGCCCTAGGACGTCCTTGCCAAGCAAAATGGCTCAGATTCGCCCACGACAGTGCCATGATCGAAATGGCCAGTGCAGCAGGGCTGGATCAGCTTGAGCCACAAGACCGAAACGTTTTAATAGCCAACACATACGGCGTAGGATTGTTAATTTTGCAAGCGCTAGATACCGGTGTGCGCGAAATCACGCTCACAGCCGGAGGTTCTGCAACCAACGATGCGGGCATTGGCATGTTGTACGCGTTGGGAATGCGGTTTTTGGATGCACAAAACACCGAATTAACCCCCACTCCTCAGAATCTCTCAAAAATTGCAGCACTTGATCTCAGTGCAATGGATTCCAGAATTACAGATGTTCAATGGCGCATCATCACCGATGTTTCCAACCCACTCTGTGGTCCCCAAGGTGCCAGCGCAATCTTTGGCCCTCAAAAAGGCGCGACCCCCACACAAGTCGATGCGTTAGATGCCTCTTTGGGGCATTTTGCGAAGCTCACAGCACAACACCGTGGACATGACTTTTCTACACAGCCTGGCGCTGGCGCAGCGGGTGGCTTTGCCTTTGCCGCATTAGCCTGGCTCAATGCTGAACTACAAGCAGGTGCCTCTTGGATTGCCGATCAGATTCGTTTAGACGACTACCTATCACAAGCCGATCTGGTCATTACCGGTGAAGGCCGACTCGATGCGCAAACAGCACAAGGCAAAGCACCTTTGGAAGTCATACTTCGCGCACGATCCAAACGTGTGCCTGTCATTGCGATGGCAGGTACTTTGGGAGTGGGTTATCAAGATTTATATCAACACGGCCTACTAGCTGCTTACAGTTTAGTCAATGGACCCATGACACTTGAGCAGGCATTGGCAAATGCATCGAAGCTGCTAGAAGCCCAAGCACGTGACGTGATTCGAACGTTTACTTACTCGGCAATCGCTCTGTCAGGGCGTCGCTCAGACGAATAAAGCCTTCAAGGCTGACTTGCTCAGCCCGATCTGTTGGAGACACGCCCAGTGCATCCCAATCCAGCAGCGGCGTCCAGTCACCCAAAGCCTTACGGAGCATTTTGCGGCGTTGCGCAAACGCACGCTGCACCACTTCGGCAAAGAGTGCCTCATCTTTAGCTTTAGGACGATCCGCAGGTAGCGGCACCATCCGCACAATCGAAGATGTGACCTTAGGCACGGGTTCAAACGCCTGTGGATCGACATCAAAAAGCTTTCTCATCCGATAACGAGACTGCAGCATCACCGACAAACGGCTGTAATCTGAGGTGCCAGGCTTAGCCACCATGCGATCAACCACTTCTTTTTGCAGCATGAAATGCTGATCCCGCACATGATCGGCGTATGCCATCAACGCAAATAACAAAGGGGTAGAAATGTTGTAAGGCAAGTTGCCGACCACGCGTAATCGCTCACCGAGTTCGGAGTAATCTACGGCAAGCGCATCGGTTTCTACAATTGTTAATTGCTCAGGCGTATAGGTTTGACGCAAACGTTTAACCAGATCACGGTCAATTTCAATGACGGTCAAATGCTTAAGCGCCACTAACAAAGGCTCGGTCAATGCACCTAGACCGGGGCCGATTTCCACCATGCAATCACCCTCTTTGGGGGCAATGGCACGGACAATCGCATCGATCACAGAAAGATCTTTCAGAAAGTTCTGACCAAACCGGGCACGCGCCTGATGAGTTCGTTGATTGCTCATCAGAATCGCGCACCTAACATGTACAAAGTTTCTGATCTGTTCACGATCATGGACGGAACATCCGATTATCGATGTAAGCCTGTAGACGCATTTGCTGCATCCATGCATCAAACTGGGCGGCAGCCCGACGCTCAAACAACATCTGTCTGGCAATCGCACGGCGGGTTTCATCACCGACATCTTCCGTACGACGTTCCTGAACCTGAATCAGATGCCAGCCAAACTGGCTCTTCACGGGCTCACTGATTTCGCCAGGTTGAAGCTTATCCATTGCGGCTTCAAACTCAGGCACGGTTTGGCCTTTACCCACCCAGCCCAAATCACCACCTTGAGGGGCAGATGCATCTTCAGACACGCTTTTAGCAACCTGTTCAAATGGCTCCTGCCCTTCCACAATCCGTGCACGAGCGGCTTCTAAACGCGCTTTGGCAGCTTCATCATTTGTGATCGTTGTTGTGCGAATCAAAATGTGACGCGCTTTCGTCTGCTCTTCCATTACCGCGCCTTCAGGCATTTTGTACGGATCGACCGGTTTAGGTGGCTCAGGTGGTGGCTGTGGCACCGCTTGCTGTCCACCGGCTCGACGAACCATTTTCAGGATATGGAAACCAGCCGGGCTCTGAAAGACACCACTAATCTGACCGGGCTGAAGATTGCGCGCATAGCGCACAAAGAGATCAGGCCAACCATTGGCCGGACGCACACCCAGATCACCACCACGCACGGCTTCTGGCGCATCAGACTGAGAGATGGCCAGCTCTTCAAACGACTCACCACGACGCAAACGGGCGCGAATATCATCAATGCGCTTTTTAACTTCGGTCACTTTTTCAGGGCTCGCCCCTTCAGGCACACTCAAAAAGATCTGAGACAACTGCATAATCAACGGAGGAACCGGCTGCGCTTTGGGTTTAGGTGGTGGCGGAGGGGCCGCTCTTTTTGGGGGCTCCAAGCCACTGCTTTTACGAGCAGCTTGTTCTTTTAAAAAGGCATCCACTTCAGCATCGGATGGACGCACAATCTGGCTAGCTAAAGCAGTACGCACCTCATCAAGTGTGATGTCACGTGCCATCTGACGACGATAAGACGCCCAACTCATTCCTATACGCTGCAATTGCGCTTTGATTTGCGCAACGGTTGCATTGTTTTTACGGGCGATGTCTTCAATCGCTGCATCAATTGTTTGATCATTGACATTGATGCCCATGCGTTTGGATTCCTGCTGAATCACCCGCTCAGTAATCAACATTTCCAGGGCTTGCCTCTCCAGACGCTCCCTCGGTGGCAAAGGCAGGCGCTGTGATCGCAGTTCCATGGACAAACGGTCAGCTTGCTGATTGACTTCCTGCACAGTAATCGCTTCTTTATTGACGACTGCTGCAATTCCGTCCACGGGCGTTGGTGCGCGCGTCGCCTGTTTCGTACCGCCCCTGAGGCCCTGCGCTTGACCCGCAGTGGTCAGCAGCAAGCTCAGACAAAGGACAGCGAAGATTCGGGAGAAAACGCTTTGCACGTGTCTCATATTATTCATACCTTTCAAATTTACCGACGCCAGGAATATTAGGCGCAACACTCTGGTAATGCGGGATCGAACTATTGAGCAATCCCGACGGGTCTTGACCCAAGTTACCTAAGCCTGACAATTCTAGCTGGAAGAATATCGCATTGTTGACCGATTTCGGGTCCACAGCATAGCGCTGGTACACAACCCTGGCCGCCCAACAGCAATCACCTCGATACTCAAATCCCGCAATTGCTTGTGTGACTCGCGGTGCAATATCTCGCTTCGCGTCACTCAGCAATGAATAGTCCACACGGCCCACTGTGTAGATATTTGAAGTCAGTGGCCACTGGAAGGACAAGCTCACCTGATTCTGACCTTGAGGCTCATACAGCCCAACCGGCTGGTCCTGGAATCGATAAGACAAAGCCAGGCTAGTTGCCCGTTTAGGCAGCCAGCGAGCAGTGATTTGTGCACGTGACCAACGACTTGTGTGCGGATCATACTTAAGCGACGTATTGGCCGATAACGTATCGGTCAAAGCGGCCGAGGCTCTGAATAAAAAGTCTGAGCGCGAATTATCTCGAATCGTTTCACCGGGCAGGAATACTTTCTGATCCTCAAAATAGTAACGCTGAGCGACTCCCAGACTGGCACGTTCAAACCCGGTCTCTTCATCCAGCCAGCGGGTACTCAAAGCCAAGGTCAGCTGATTCGCATTGGCAATCCGATCCCATCCCCCTGAGTACACGTTCTCCTGGAAGGCTTGAGAAAAGCTAAACGCAGACAAACTCGTGTCGTACACCGGTAAATGCGCTTGATCCCGATACGGAACACGTAGGTAATAAATCCGTGGTTCCAGCGTCTGAATCGCACCTTTCCCAAAAAACTGTGTATTGCGCTCAAACGTCATGCCTGCGTCGACTGAGAACAGCGGCAACGCTCGAGTTGCATTGGTTTGCTGCAAACCGCCCATCTTAAATTGATGCCAGTCCGTTTCATATTGCGTCAAATGAAAACCTGCTTTTGGTGTGATGTACCAACCAGGTCTCACGAAAGGATAAGCCACCGTTGTATAGGACTCAAATCTTGACCCATCGGGACCTAACGGTTGTCCCGTCTCACCCAATGAGCGTCTGAACCAAGTCGCTGTGTTTTCGGTTTTGACATCAAACCCATACCAGTTATAACGCGCTCCGTTCAATGTCAATCTGGGCAATTGATCATACTGTGGGGTCACATCAGCTAATGTCTGGTAGGTCGCCACCGTCGCATCGGCGCGCCAGTATTGATTGGACCAGCCCAATGTTCCCGTGCGCGGCAAGTAACTGGTACTAGCTTGATTAATTTCCAGGGTTGTGAAATCTCGCAGATAATCTTTATCTGAAACTCCGTTCAAATTCCAGTTCGCATAAAACCCCGCACCTAGATTTTGATAGTGTTTCCATGCATATGACCAGCGTTTGCGATCAGACGCAATATCATGCGCCAAGTAAGTCCCTGACATTTCACCATTGAAATTCGGCTGTAAATAACGGAACTCACCGCCCAACATCAGACCGCGCTTGCTCATCGGTCTGAAATACATCGTCGCATCATAATTTGGGGCGATGTTGAAGTAGTACGGCAAAAGCATTTCCATCCCGGTGCGGCTGGTGTTCGCAAACGTGGGGATCAAAAACCCAGATTTACGTTCAGCACGGATTGGAAACGTTAGATAAGGTGATGCCAGAATGGGTACACCCTTGAAATACAGCACGCCATTTCTGGCAACGCCCTCGTTCTCATCAAAATGCAGATCCAGCTTGCTTGACTCGATGTACCAAGCTGGATCAGGGCACGGACAACCGCTATAAGTCATGTCATGCACAGTCATGAAATCACGGTTATGGATTTGTGCTAAAGAACCAACACCAGCGCCCCCGTTTTCTAGCCAGAAGTTCGGTTGCTGCACTTCACCTTGGTCATGAGTCATGTCAAAGCGCAGGCTCGGACCCACAACGACATTACCGTCTTGAATCAAACGCGCATTGCCTTCAGCGGAGACTTCATTTTTTGTTTGATCAAAATGCAATCGCTGACCACGCACCACCGTATCGGCACGACGAGCCGAGGCCGTCCCCGTCAAGGTGGCACTTTGATCGGGCTGTGAAACCATCTGATCCGCTTCGAGATAGATAGGCAATCTATCGGTATCCACCATGACAGGTTGTAAAGCGCTGGAGGCTCGCAACCCAGACATCAGACTCACTTCTGCCGCACTTTGTGCGTGTGCAACCGAGCTCGCGACAGCCATCGACGCGAACGACACCCAAGCCACATTCATCAGAAGTTTCAAACGCCGTGCATACAAAACGAAATTCGACTCACTTAAAAAAGACAGGCCCATCCTCGCGGATAGGTCTTCAGACGCATTATTATAGAGATCTGCAATCCCGTTCAGGAATCTTTTGCCCATGACCCACATGTCTGCCCAGAAATCACGCCAAACCCAGCTTCAGCAGTGGCTTTCAGAACTACCTGCATCCCTGCAACTGAACCTATCCACACGGCAACCAGCCTCAAGTGACGCCAGTTTCCGTCATTACGAACGCATTCAAGCCGATCAGCGCACGCTAATCATCATGGATGCGCCACCTGCACAAGAGGACTGCCGAGCTTTTGTCGATATCACCAAACGCCTATCCGATGTAGGATTGCATGTCCCCGAGATTCTTGCACAAAACATCGAGCAAGGGTTCTTACTTCTGAGTGACCTCGGTCATCAGACCTATTATGACGCGATTCAGCAGGGACTGGACGAGACTACCCTACAAAAACTGTATCTTCCCGTTCTAGACGCATTGGTTACTTTGCAAACTGCCAATAGTGATGGCCTGCCGATCTATGATGAATCGCGACTTGTGCAAGAGTTACAGCTCTTTACCGAATGGTATGTCAATATTCATCACAACACATCCCTCACGCCGACAGAAACGCAAGCGCTCGCAACCATCTTCAGTGAATTGGCAGCGTCAGTTGCCTCACAACCTCGAGTCCTCGTGCATCGGGATTTCCATAGCCCCAACCTGATGATCCCGACTGATGCACAAACCATCATACCTGGCATCATCGATTACCAAGATGCGGTTCATGGTGCAATTAGTTACGACCTCGCTTCATTAGTCTTTGATGCGCGCACAACCTGGGAAGAGCCTCAACAACTTGATTGGGCAATTCGCTATTGGGAGAAAGCGCGTGCAAAGGGTCTACCAGTGCCCGATGACTTTGCAGTATTTCATGCGCACTACGAATGGACAGGGCTGCAGCGCAACTTACGTATCCTCGGGGTCTTTGCTCGCTTACATCACCGTGATCAGAAAAGCCATTATCTGAATCACATCCCCCGTGTCGTTGCATATGTCCGACAAGTCGCTCGACGCTATCGTCCCTTTGGTCCTTTGCTGAAACTCCTAGACCGACTAGAGGGCACTGAAACCACGACTTTATTGACGTTCTAATCATGCGAGCGATGTTACTGGCTGCAGGCCGAGGACAACGAATGCGTCCATTGACCGACACCACTCCCAAACCACTCTTAAAAGTTGGGGGCCTTCCATTGATCGAATGGCATTTACGGCATTTATCCAAAGCCGGGTTTCAAGAGGTTGTCGTCAACCATGCTTGGTTGGGTGCACAAATCGAAACATTTTTGGGCGATGGGAGCAACTGGAACCTTAGGATTCACCACAGCCCAGAAACTCAAGCGCTTGAAACCGCAGGCGGTATCGTGGGGGCGCTACCGTTTTTAGGTGAAGAGCCGTTTTTAGTCATCAATGCCGATGTCTGGACCGACTGGAACCCCCTACAAGCTTTAGATATCGCGCAGCGTTTTAAAGCACATCCAGAACAACTCGCGCATTTAGTGTTAGTGCCTAACCCCCCTCATCATCCCGAAGGGGATTTCACGCTCACAACCGATGGGTTTGTTCATAGCCCATCCGATGCGGCAATGAACAAGCTCACATTTAGTGGAATCGGCATTTATCGCCCTGAACTTTTTAAATCGCTGGCAGTCGGACAAGAACAGGCGCTTGCACCCGTTTTGCGTCATCAAATGTCACAACAAAAAGTCCGTGGTAGTTTATATACAGGACAATGGCATGACATCGGGACGGTTGAGAGATTGACCTGGCTGGATCAGAAGCTTTCCGATTCAAATTCGCCAAAAAACCTGACATCATAGGTCTACAAAACTTGTAGGATGCGTTAACCTCTCAGAATACTGCTTCAGATTGGAAGACGGCGCCCACGCAATTCACAACGCGATACGCGACGAATTTATCGGCGCATTAAACACAATAGGAAATTCATCATGGCTATTTTTGGAAGATCTCAGAAAAAGGTCTTCAGACCCTCTCTCTATGAATCCAGACGACGTACACGTCGACTACCGCGCTGGTTTGTACTGCTACTCGTCGGTATTGTGCTCGGCGCCGGTGGTGTTCTCATTTTGCAGGCCAGTTACGGACCCAAACGACTGACGGTCAGTGAGTCGCAAAAACTCACAGATGAGCTGGCCACCACAACGCATGAGCGACGACAACTCCAGGCTGATCTTGAAGAAGTGGAGCGTGCACGTGAAACAGAGAACGCACAAGCGACTCAAACGACACAGGAGTTACAGGCACGGGTCGATGAGTTAGAAATCAGACTGAAACCTTTACAAGACGAAATCAAACTGCTGACGCGTGCCATTAGCGCTGGCATGAAGTTTGACCCGATTGGTATTGCGGCTGCCTCTTTTGAGCCCGTCAACAACAAAGACATTGTGAAGTATCAAGTCTTATTGCTGCAAGAGAACGAAAAAAAACCAAGTTACGACGGTCGTATCGAAGTCACTTTTGAGGGTGTCTATCCAAATGGTCGCGCAGGCGCTGTGAAAGCACTGGTGGTTCCCTTTACGCTCGATCATTACGAGCAGTTAAATGGTGACGTGGAAATGCCCAAAGGTTTTAAGCCAAGCCGGGCCACTTTACGGGTATATCAGGCACAGGGCGATAAAGCATTAACCTATCGTACATACAACATCGCCAACAAGTAACCCATTGTGGCTTTCAACCCAGCGAAGCGGCGGGCACACACGTACTCTTGCCGCACCCTTTAATCAAATGGAGGCTCTTTAAATGAAAGGCGATCCTAAAGTGATTGAGCATCTTCAAGCTCAACTTAAAAACGAACTCACCGCGATTAACCAGTATTTCCTGCACTACCGCATGTTTAAACACTGGGGTCTGGATAAGCTGGCCGCAAAAGAATACGAAGAGTCCATCGGTGAAATGAAACACGCCGATCTGTTGATGGATCGAATCTTTATGCTGGATGGGCTGCCAAACTTGCAAGATCTAGGCAAAATCAATATCGGTGAAGACGTGGTCGAAGCCCTCAATGCCGATCTGATGCTTGAACGCGGTGCCCAACAAACCGTCAAAGATGGCATCACCTACTGTGAAAGCGTGCACGATTACGTCTCTCGTGCGCTCCTATTGCAAATTCTGGAAGATACCGAAGAACACATCGACTTCCTGGAAACCCAGCTTGAAGTCCTAGAGAAAGTTGGACTGCAGAACTATCTACAGTCTCAAATGGGCGAACTCGAATAAACCCCCACTGGGTGCGAATCAAATACTTTGATCGCACCCTTTTTTTCACCTGACAATTAAATAACCACAGCATTCAACAGGTTTTGGTTGCTAATGCAAATGAGAATAGGTACTATTGCGTTTACTTAATTAATAGTTACAGGTACGCATCATGATTGTCTGCATCTGTCGCCGTGTCAGTGATAAAACAATTGCACAATGTGCCCGCTCGGGTTTGATGTTTGAAGATATACAGATTGACCACGGCGTTGCCACGCAATGTGGCAAATGCGAAGACAGTGCCCGCGCTATCTGGAGTGAATGCTGTTCACAGCCCGTGGCTCACTTGCAGAACGAGACCGTACAAAATGATGTCAGCGTAAACGCCTAAAAAACCAAAACGACGTTATTAATAAAACCGTAATAAAACACGTCCGCTCCGAAATATTTACACGATGATAGCTGCACCAAGACAGCTGCATTGAGATAATCCATCATTTATTTTTATCGACTTTTTCTGTCGCATCATGACGGCTTAGCTGATGCGTGTTTGAGCACGTCCACGTCTGCTCAAAAAGCCTTTAACCCTGCAATCACCTGAGTGTTTCCCCCCTGTTTTAAACATCCGCGTTCTCTGGCAAACTGTTGCGAGAACATGATCGAAATCGATTCAAAACCCACAGATCAAAAAAGCGCACAATTCGGTGCGTCACTATGGAGCTCCCTCATGAAAGTGCTGGAACCATTTCTTCAATGGCAACAAGACATTAAAGCAGTCCGACGTGATTTACACGCACACCCCGAACTCGCATTCGAAGAGGTTCGAACAGCCGACATTGTCGCTAAACATCTCACCGATCTCGGCATTGAAATTGACCGTGGACTCGGTGGAACCGGCGTAGTCGGCATTGTCCGTGGCACTTTGCCCGGGGACAAAGCCATTGGCTTAAGAGCCGACATGGACGCTTTGCCAATGCTTGAAGAAAACACCTTTGAGCATGCCAGCCGCCATGAAGGCAAAATGCATGGCTGTGGTCATGACGGCCATACGGCCATGCTCCTCAACGCTGCCCGCTATTTGGCTGAACATCGCGATTTCCCCGGAACCGTGTATCTGATCTTTCAGCCAGCTGAAGAAGGTGGGCATGCCGGTGCTCAAAAGATGATCGAAGACGGTTTATTTAAAAAATTCCCTATGGATGCTGTCTTTGGGATGCACAACTGGCCAGGCATGGCGGTCGGTGAGTTTGGTGTCACGCCAGGCCCCATCATGGCATCCAGCAACCTCTTTGAGATTGAGATTGAGGGCAAAGGCTCACATGCCGGTATGCCGCACTTGGGTTCCGACAGCATTGTGGCTGCCGTCCAAATTGCACAAGCTCTACAGACCATTATCAGCCGAAATCGTCACCCACTTGAAGCCGCTGTGCTGAGCATTACCCAAATCCATGCGGGTAGCGCCATGAATGTTTTACCAGGCATCGCAGAAATCAAAGGCACCGTACGCACCTTCTCAATGGACGTTCTCGAACTCATCGAATCACGCATGCAAGAAGTGGTCACTGGCATTGCGCAGGCCATGGGCTGTGAGGGCCGTCTGACGTTTGATCGTCGCTATCCACCCACCATCAACGAAGAAAAGCAAACGGCAATTTGCATTGACACCATGCGCAGCATTGTGGGTGATGATCGTGTCAATCCCAGCGTAGTACCGACCATGGGTGCCGAAGACTTTGCGTTCATGCTTCAAGAAGTGCCAGGCTGTTACGTCTGGATCGGCAATGGTGAAGGCGAGCACAGAGAAGCGGGTCACGGTATGGGACCTTGCATGTTACACAACGGATCGTATGACTTTAACGACGAGCTCTTACCACTCGGCGCCACCTATTGGGTGCGTTTAGTCCAAGATTGGTTCAAAAAGTCGGAAAAACAAGGGTAAATACTCCTCCCGCTCCCTCACAAAACCTGTCACGATTAGACCTGTGGGCGGTTGCAATTTATTGAGTAAATTCAGCCGCCAAAAAAATGAAAACAATGTTTCACTCAGGAGTCGTTTGTATGTCTAAATCTTTGCGTGTCCTGCCAGTCGCTCTGGCCTGTGCTTTTGCGTTTGGTATGGGTTCGGCTCAAGCCGACGAACTTCGTATTGGTTTGTCCGCTGAGCCCAGCTCAATTGACCCCCACTACCATAACCTTGCGCCTAACAACGCACTGGTACGTCAGGTCTATGAGCCTTTGCTCGCACAAGGCCCCAGTCAGGAACTGCTCCCAGGTCTAGCTGAAAGCTGGGCACCTGTCGACGATACGACGTGGGAATTCAAGATTCGTAAAAATGCCAAATTCGGTAACGGCAACCCCGTGACCGTGGATGACGTCATCGCAACGATGGAGCGTGTGCCCGATGTGCCCCGCTCACCTGCAAGCTTCGCGCAATTCTTGACTGGCATGAAGTTTGAGAAGGTTGACGATCACACATTACACGTTAAAACCGACAAACCATCACCTCTAGTCCCCAACATGATCTCCGTGATTGCGATTGTGGCCAAAGAGTGCGCTGACAATAACAACTTCACCACAGAAGACTTTAACGCCCTGAAATGCGATGGCGGCAGCGGTCCATTCAAGTTCTCCGAGTTCAAACCTGGTGATCGCACAGTCATGGTCAAAAATCCTCACTACTGGGGTGAGGATCCGGGCTGGGACAAAGTCACTTTCCGCTACCTGACATCTGGTCCAACCCGCGTCGCTGGTTTGCTGGCCGATGACGTCGATGTCATCGAAGCCATCCCGCCCACTGACATCGCTCAGTTGCGCGCCAACCCGAACATCAACGTGACAGACACACTTTCAAACCGCGTCATTTATCTGCACATGGACCAGTTCCGTGAGAACTCACCTTTCGTGACCGCCAAAGACGGCTCAGCCATCAAAAACCCACTGCTTGATCAGCGTGTGCGTCAAGCCATGTCGATGGCGATTAACCGCCCAGCCATTGCAGAACGCATCATGGATGGCGCAGCTGTGCCAGCCGAGCAAGTTCTGGCCAAATCTTTCTTTGGGACTTCACAAAACCTTGAAGCACCGAAGTTTGACTTGGCAGGCGCTAAAAAACTGCTGGAAGAAGCAGGCTACAAAGACGGCTTTAAGCTGAAGATCCATGGTCCTGCAGGTCGTTACACCAACGACACGCAAATTCTGGAAGCAGTCGCTCAGATGTTGACTCGCTTGGGGCTGGATGTTGAAATCGAAACCATGCCACCCGCCAACTTCTTTACGCGCGCTTCCACAGGTGCTGATGGCGCACCAGAGTTCTCCATGATTCTGGCTGGTTGGGGTGCAGGAACAGGTGAAACATCCGGTTCATTGCGTTCCCTGATGGGTACGGTCGACAAAGAGAAAGGTTCTGGCGCTGCTAACCGCGGTCGTTATTCCAACCCAGTCTTTGACGCCAAGCTCGACGAGGCACTGACCGTTGTCGATGATGCCAAACGCGCTGCCTTGCTGGGTGAAGCCTCTGAGATCGGCTTTAAGGATCTGGGTATTATCCCCATCCACTACCAAACCAACGTCTGGGCCTCCAAAAAGGATCTGGATGTGACTGCACGCGCTGACGAATACTCTGTCGCTGCTGGTATCAAGAAGAAATAAACAGTAAGTCCTGATACACACCACCCGGGCGCGGGTGGTGCGTGAATTGACTGCCCTGATTCAGGCCGCAGTCCGGTGTACTGTTGTCATGTCTTTTAGTCGGTAATCCCACACTATGCTGTCATTTCTTATTCGACGCCTTGGGCAGGCTTTGCTTGTCATTGCCGTCATGATTGTCTTGGTTTTTTTCGGGGTCAACGTGGTTGGCGATCCGATCTGGATGCTGATCTCGCCTGAAATGGATCAGGAAGCGATCGCGAAAACTGCCGCTGCCCTTGGGCTAGACAAACCGATCACAGAGCAGTTCTGGCATTTCCTGATGGGAATTCTCCAGGGTGACTTTGGTCGTAGTTTTGTTCATGGTGAGCCCGCGATTCAGTTGATTCTCGCTCGCATGGGCGCCACAATGGAACTGGCGATTGCTGCCTTGCTGATGGCCATCGTTTTTGGTTTACCGTTGGGCTTATACGCAGGTCTGTTCCCAGAGCGCAAATCATCACGTGCCATTATGTCTGGTTCGATTCTGGGCTTCTCACTGCCCACCTTCTGGGTCGGTCTAATGCTCATTATGCTGTTTGCCGTGATGCTGGGCTGGTTACCCGCCTCAGGTCGCGGACAAACGGGGGAGTTCCTAGGTATCCATTCGAGCCTATTTACGATCAATGGCTGGAAACACTTGGCATTACCTGCTGTGAACTTGGCACTTCTGAAGATTAGTCTCATGATTCGTCTATCACGTGCAGGTACACGCGAAGCGATGCTCATGGATTATGTGAAATTTGCACGTGCCAAAGGGCTACCACAAAGTCGCATTATTCGCGTCCACGTCCTTAAAAACATCCTGATTCCAATCATCACTGTTCTTGGACTTGAGTTTGGTTCACTGGTGGCATTCTCTGTCGTCACTGAAACCATTTTCTCCTGGCCGGGCATGGGTAAGCTGCTACTCGAAGCCATCCAGCGTCTGGATCGCCCAGTGATTGTGGCCTACATCATGGTGGTGGTGATTCTCTTTGTCATCATCAACCTCATCGTGGATATTCTGTATTCCGTTCTGGATCCCAGAGTCCGACTGGCTGACACGAAAGGTTAAATAGCTTCATGAATACTTCAACAAATACTGAAACCGTTACGACGCCAGCGCCCAAACCGATTCTGGCTGACACCCCTTGGCGCCGGTTCGCACGATCATTTTTTGATGACAAGATTGCCGTCGTCGGTTTGATCCTGCTCCTGCTCATCGTGACATTAGCCATTCTGGCTCCTTGGATTACCCCACAAAACCCTTACGATCTGGCGAGCGTGGACCTGATGGATTCGCGCTTAGAACCCGGTGAACAAACCATGGATGGCTTTACAGCCTGGATTGGAACTGACGGCGTGGGGCGCGACCTGTACTCCGGCATTCTGTATGGTCTGCGCATTTCGTTGGCCGTTGGCGTGTTATCTGGCGTGATTGCCGCCACACTTGGGATGTCAATTGGTTTGATTGCCTCCTATCTTGGCGGTCGTGTGGAAACCATCGTCATGCGGATTGTTGACTTGCAACTATCGCTGCCGGCCATTCTGATTGCCCTGATTCTGGTCGCTGCACTTGGCAAAGGCGTCGACAAAATCATCATTGCGCTGATTGTGGTTCAGTGGGCGTATTACGCTCGAACTGTACGCGGCACAGCTTTGGTGGAACGCAGTAAAGAGTACGTCGAGGCGGCTAAATCGCTTGGGTTGTCTAAAACCCGGATTGTGTTTCGGCACATTTTGCCAAACTGTTTGGCCCCTGTGATTGTGGTGTTAACCGTGCAAACTGCACACGCCATTTCACTCGAAGCGACCCTGTCCTTCTTAGGCGTTGGCTTGCCGCAAACAGAACCCTCATTGGGTGTGTTGATTGCCAACGGGTTTCAATACATGCTGAGTGGTCGTTATTGGATTAGTTTTTTCCCGGGCCTGGCCTTGGTGTTGACAATTGTCTCCATCAACTTGGTGGGTGACCGAATTCGTGACGTACTCAACCCGCGTCTGGAGAAATAATTGTGAAAGAAGTTTTAGTCGTTGAAGATCTCGCCACGCACTTCATTACCCGTGCAGGCGTCATTAAAGCTGTCGACGGTGTCTCTTTCACAGTCGGTGAAGGCGAAGTCTTGGGTCTGGTCGGTGAATCAGGCTCCGGCAAATCCGTCACAGGTTATTCCATCATGGGGTTGGTTGATCCACCCGGCAAAATTGTCGGCGGCTCTGTTCGTCTCGCAGGTGAAGAGATTGTCGGTCTTCCAGAAAACCGCTTGCAAGGGTTACGCGGTAAAGATGTCGCGATGATCTTCCAAGATCCCATGATGACTTTAAACCCCGTGCTGCGCATTGACACACAGATGGTCGAAGCGATTCTGACACATGAAAAAGTGTCACGTAAGGCCGCACTTGACCGTGCTCAACGCGCCCTAGAAAAAGTCGGTATTCCCGCAGCGGCTGAGCGCCTCAAAGCCTATCCGCACCAATTCTCGGGTGGGATGCGGCAACGTGTCGCGATTGCAACCGCTTTGCTCAACAACCCTAAAGTTATTATTGCGGATGAACCCACCACCGCACTGGACGTGACGATTCAGAGTCAGATTTTGGCTGAAATCCAGCAACTCTGTGCCGAAAGTGGAACCGCCTTGGTCTGGATCACGCACGATCTGACCGTGGTCGCCGGCCTGGCGCATCGCATTGCTGTGATGTATGCCGGTCGTGTCGTGGAAACAGGTCTGGTCGATGATGTGTTGGACAATCCAATCCACCCATACACACGGGGTCTGCTGCGTTCACTGCCCTCGGCTGTGAAGCAAGGTGAGCCTTTGGAACAAATTCCCGGTTCAACTCCATCGTTGGGCAATCTGCCACCCGGCTGTGCTTTTGCACCGCGCTGTCGCGATGCGACCAGCATTTGCCATGAAGTCGCACCGGAAGCTGTCAATTATCCGGGTGAACGTCAGGCACGTTGCCACCACCCCATTATTCTGCGCAAGCAGCAAGCATCAAACATGGAATCTGAGCCAGTATGAGTACACAACCGATCATTTCCATGCAAGGCATCTCGATGCGGTTTGTAAAACCCGTCGATACCGCCGGCAAAATCGCTAATCTACTCGGTGCTAAAAACGAGCCCGAAGTCGTTCATGCCGTCAACAACGTCAATCTGGACATCATGCCTGGTGAGGTCGTGGGTTTAGTGGGTGAATCAGGCTGTGGTAAATCCACGCTTGGACGAGTCGTCGCTGGTGTGTATTCACCCAGTGAAGGCACGATTCTCTATAACGGCCAAGATTTTCACAAAATGGGCGCACGCGGCCCAACCCTAGAAACATTAGCCGTACAGATGATTTTTCAGGATCCGATGGCGTCCCTGAATCCACGTATGCGCGTTCTGGATATTGTGGGTGAAGCACCAGTTGCTCATGGTCTGGTTGACAAGAAAGACATGCAAGATCATGTCGCGCAGGTTCTGACACGCGTGGGTCTAGATCCTGTCTATATGCGTCGCTACCCCCACCAATTCTCCGGTGGTCAGCGTGCACGGATCGGGATTGCCAGAGCGCTGGCCGTTAATCCAAAGTTTCTCGTCTGTGACGAAAGTGTTGCGGCACTCGACGTGTCGATTCAGGCCCAAGTTCTGAACTTATTTATGGACTTGCGCCGTGAGCTCAATCTCACCTATTTGTTTATCAGTCACGACTTGAGTGTGGTGCGCTATCTGTCTGATCGCGTGGTCATTATGTACCTCGGTCGCGTGGTGGAATCAGCACCGGTACAGCAGATGTTTGAAGGGCCTAATCACCCGTATTCACAAGCCTTGCTTGACAACGTGCCAACCCTACAGAACCGCAAACAGCGCTTCTCAACGATTAAAGGTGAGATTCCTTCTCCATTGCACCCACCCTCAGGCTGTCACTTCCATCCTCGCTGCCCTAAGGCAGGTCCACGCTGTCAGCGTGAAGAACCTAAATTGCGCCAATTGGCTCCTGGCCATTTCAGCGCCTGCCATCTCAATGATGGCGGTACCGAATAACTTTTAATGCTCAAATAGATAAAGGACATCACAATGAGCCAGTATCCGATTGAACTTCAGGCCCCAGATATTCGCCAATGGGAAAACGGCAACACCGGCGTGCCCTATGTTTGGGAGTTTGACAGCGGGCAGCCAGGACCCACCGTCATGGTGCAAGCCGTCACCCACGGCAATGAAATCTGTGGCGCAATCGCAGTGGACTGGTTTCTTTCAAAAAAACTCTTACCAGAAGCTGGCAAACTCATTTTGTCATTCGGTAATGTGGCCGCATACGCGCGCTGGAACCCCGGCAACCCCGCGGCCAACCGCTATGTAGATCAGGATCTGAACCGCGTCTGGGGCGATGATGTCCTCAATAGCGATGAAGATTCGGTTGAATTGCGCCGTGCCCGAGAACTAGTTCGCTTTGTTGATCAAGCTGATTACATCTTGGATATCCACTCCATGCACGAACACTGTGCACCACTCATGGTTTGTGGAACCGATGGCAAAGGCGCAGACAAAGCCGTCAGCATCTCCCGTCGTATGGGGGTGCCCGAATACCTTATGTACGACACAGGTCATCCGGCTGGACTTCGCATGATTGAACGCGGTGCATTTGCCGACCCGGCGAGCCCTAAAACCGCTATCTTAGTGGAGTGTGGGCAGCACTGGGAAAAACTAGCAGGCGATGTCGCCAAAGACACCCTAATGCGCTTTTTAGTGCAAACAGGCACACTGTCTCTCGCAACCGCACAGCCCCACTTCTACCCAAACCTCGATTACAGCGGTCGTCAGCGTGTGATAGCCGTCACCGAGGCCGTGGTCGCCGAATCAGAAAAATTCTCTTTTGTGAAACCCTTCACGGGTCTAGAAGTGTTGGCCAAAAAGGGCGAGCCAATTGCTATCAATGGCGATAAAACGGTCACTGCCCCTTATGACAACACCGTTTTAGTGATGCCTTCTGTCGCGAAACAATGGCGAATTGGCACGACCATGGTGCGTCTTGGCCGTTTGATCAACGATTAAACCATCACCTCTCAACGACATTAGTCAACAACGGATTTTTTATGCAAGACTCAAGTCGCAAAGAACTGGCCCGAATTCTGGTTGATCTCGATGCCATTAAAGTTGCTGGTAGTCAGCCTTTTTTCTACACCTCAGGCTGGGCCAGTCCAATCTATCTCGATGCACAAGGCCTTTTAAGTGACGTCGCTGCCCGCAAGCGCATCATGCGTCAAGCCAGCGAGATCATGGCGCCGGTCATTGAGCAACAAGGTATTCGTGCCATTGTCGGCACCGAAAGCTCAGGCGTGGCCTATGCCGCTTGGATGGCACAGACCTTCGAGTTGCCTTTGTTGTTTTTACGTAAAAAACCTGTTGGCTGGGGTATGCACGCGCAGATTGAGGGGCATTTTCAGGCGGGCGATCCAGTCATTCTGGTCGATGATCTCACCACTGATGGCAAATCCAAAATCGATGCCAGCCTAGCCTTGCGCAAATCGGGCCTGTCCATGCACCATGCTTTTGTGCTGATTGATTTCGGGATCTATCCGTACACGGCTGAGCTCTTGCGCTCGCATGCGCTCACCATCCACGCCTTGCTCGACTGGGCCACGCTTTTTGAAGCGTTGCGTGACAAAGGTGATCTCCCGGCTGAGCGCTTAAAAACATTGGAGGACTTCACACGTGACCCTGTCGCTTGGTCACTTCATCATGGAGGCATCGGCCAATGGACAAACTAGCCCATCTGGCGAGCACGCTTTTAAATGAAGTGCGTGATGCAACCGCCGATACCCAAGGGGTCTCTCGTGAGAGCTATGGACCGGGCGAGCAAATCGCCATTGATATTTTGCAGCGCAACGCCAAAGAACTCGGATTAACTTGCAGTTTCGATGCCTATCAAAACCTATGGATCGATCTGCCAAACTTTCAAGCGACAACGGATACACCGGAAGCGGCCATTGTCATCGGCTCCCACGTGGACTCAGTCCCGCAAGGTGGAAACTATGATGGACTTGCGGGCATCGTCGCAGGCGTGCTAGTGCTGGTCCATTTGCATCAAAACAATTTAACCCCACCGCATCCAGTGCGAGTTCTAGCGATGCGTGGTGAAGAAAGTGCATGGTACGGCAAGAGCTATATTGGCTCGCTCGCGCTTTTTGGCAAATTCAACCCTCGTGATCTTGACCTGCCTCATCGCAACGGCACGCAAACATTACGCGAAGCAATGCAGAAATGCGGTATCGATACCGATCGGATCGAGCGTGGCGAAGCCATATTGAGTCCTGAACAAGTTCGAGCCTACCTTGAGCTTCACATCGAGCAAGGTCCGGTCATGATTGACCGCCAATGGCCTGTTGCGGTAGTCACAGGGATTCGCGGCAATATTCGCCACAACCGCGTGCACTGCATTGGTGAAACCGGCCACTCTGGCGCCGTTCCGCGCTGGTTACGTAAAGACAGTGTGTTAGCAACAGCCGAGCTTTTGTCGCGTTTAGATGAACACTGGCGCGTTTTACTCCAGATGGGGATGGATCTGGTCATGACCGTCGGAATTCTCTCGACCCGACCCGAATCGCACGCTGTTTCAGTGATTCCTGGTGAAGTGAGCTTCAGTTTTGAGGTGCGCAGTCAGGACACACAAACCTTGCACCAGTTTTATGACTTGATGCAAGATGAGTGCAAGCGCATTGAGAAAGCCCGAGGTGTCCGTTTCGAGTTTGATCGCAAAGTAGAAACCCCTCCAGCCCTGGTTGATGAGCACTGGGTGCAGCGCTTAAGCCAAGCCGGACAAACTGTCTTGGGCACGCCTGTAGAAAAAATCCCAAGCGGCGCCGGTCACGATGCGGCTGTTTTTAGCTACGAAGGCATCCCAGCTGCCATGGTCTTTATTCGTAACGCTCATGGCTCGCACAACCCCCATGAGGCCATGGAGATTGACGACTTTATGCTGGGCGTTCAAGTTTTGATTGAGGCCGTTTTACAAGCGGATTAATCGAACTTCTGTTCACCACACATCCCCAATATGCCGATTAGCGCCATCAAACCTTATCGGATGGCATATGGGGCACCACGGATTGAACACCTAATTTGCCCAGCATTTTGGCACGACGCTGTAGCCACCAACCCGCTTGATGCGGCCAATCTTCGTACGCCGTTTCACCTTGCAAGACTAATTGGGCATGATCTGGCCAGTTGGGGTTAAACATCAGTTCACGACCTAGTGCCACCAGATCTGCCTGCCCTTCTTGTACGATCGCTTGCGCTTGCTCTGGAAACAAAATCAACCCCACAGCCATCGTCGCAATCTCCACATCGCGTCGAATTGTTTGCGCATAAGGCACCTGATGGCCCAAACCGCGCGGCGTCATGGTCGCTGTGGCAGATTCTGACAATCCACCCGATGAGCAGTCCACCACGTCCACACCCAGTGCTTTGAGGCGATGAGCAAGTCGAACCGAGTCTTCAAGCGTTAACCCACCCTCCACACCGTCCACACAAGACAAACGCACAAATAAGGGCTTATCTTCTGGCCACACGGCACGTACCGCCTCAACCACCTCGAGCACAAAGCGGCTACGGCCTTCAAAATCACCACCATATTCATCGTTTCGCTGATTACTAATCGGTGATAAAAAGGAATGCAGCAAATAACCGTGCGCGGCATGCACTTCAATCGCCTCAAAACCAGCTTGGAGCGAACGTTTCGCCGCATCACACCAAGCTTCGCGCAATTGCCCCATTTCCTCATGCGTCAATGACTTGGGTTCCAACCAACCCGGGGCAACGGGCAGTTCACTAGGCGCTTCAATGGCCCAAGGCTCCTCACCGCGAGCCAAATCTTCCTCAGACATAGGACCATGACCATGCCATGGCCGCTGCATACTGGCTTTTCGACCGGCATGTGCCAACTGAATCATCGGCACCGAGCCTTGGCTTTTAACAAAAGCAGCAATTCTTGCCAAACCTTCGATCTGTTGATCACACCACAAACCCAAGTCACCATGCGTAATCCGCCCTTGTGGAACGACCGCCGTCGCTTCAACCATCACAGCGCCTGCGCCACCTGCCGCAAAACGTCCCAGATGCACCAAATGCCAATCATTGACCTCACCGTCAATCGCCGAATACTGACACATGGGTGCAACGACAATACGATTTTTAAACGTCACCGATCGTAATGTCAGCGGTGTAAAAAGTCCTATTTGTGATGTCATCCAAATCTCCACTGTTTTTTAACGTTTACTGATCAGTTACAGTGTATCGGAAGGCATGACATGACAACACGCTCACTTAAATGACATAACACCGACCGATGATGACTCACAAACACAACTGGCCACGCTGGATCGCCCATCGAGGTGCCGGACATCTCGCACCAGAGAACACACTAGCTGCGATCCGCTTGGGGTATTCCAAAGGTTGGCGCATGTTTGAAGTGGATATCACTCTCACCAGCGACCACCAACCCGTGCTCATGCATGATGAGACACTGCGGCGAACAACGGGTCTGGATCAACACGTGGCTGACACAAGTTCGTCTGACTTGCGCACACTCGATGCCGGTCGTTGGCACAGTCCTTTATATGCGGGTGAACCTGTCCCGAGTCTGGCTCAAGTCGCCCGATTCTGTTTAGCTAACACAAGCTGGATCAATCTGGAGATCAAACCCACGACCGGCTTGGCTGAAGTCACAGGCCGTGAAGTGGCACGAGCCACTCAAGCACTCTGGTCAACGCGTGCCACAAGCCGCTGTGCGCCCATGCCTTTATTCACGTCATTTGAACCGGCTGCGTTAGCGTCTGCTTGCGCCATCGCACCAGAAATCCCGCGCGGTCTACTCATAGACACGTTAGAGACCGACTGGGTTACGACACTGCGCGTCTTGGGGGCACAAGTTCTGGTTTGTGACCACACGCTCATCACCCCCGAGCTTCTGCAACACACCCGCGAACTCAGCGTACATTGTCTGGCCTATACCGTGAATGATCCAAAACGCGCCCAGCAACTGCTGGAGTGGGGTGTTCGCAGCATCATCACAGATGCTTTAGATGAGATTGACCCAACTGACTCAACCCAACCGAGTTGGCTAAACTGAGGCTTAACATTCAGTTTTAAATTCAATTAAAACCCATTGAACGCCTCGGATACGCATAGGCTGTGCGTGTAGATCTGCCGCCAATTCAACTGATGGTGGTAACCTAAAGAAAAACCACCCCTCACAAAGGCTCAACATGGTTGACCCATTCACCAAATTACCCGGACACACCAAAACACCGGCGGGTCTGGAAAGGAAGATTCTGCGCTTAATCCCCAAGGTATTCCTGATCGGGACTGTGCTGATCTTTATCCCTTCAGCCATTGCCCGGCTCTGGAGCATGGACGATGCCCCGTGGATGGTCAGCAAATTCATCACAACGATTGATATCTATGCGTTGGGTCTTATGGTGGTGCTATGGACAGCTTTGTTTACAACGGGTGTCGGTGCGGTCACAGTCATGATTATGAAGGGACCGGCCTATGTTGCTGACCCTTATCCATTGTCAGATGCCGACAAACCTCGATCAGAAAAACAACAATCGCCTGATGACTAGGCACAAAGAGAGACTACACGCTATCCTCATGATTTTTAGTGATTGAATCAAGGGTAATCATGTCTTTTCTGAAACCAGACTTAACACTCGAGAAGTTGAATGCACGCATTGGCGAGAACCTGCCCGGCTATCTGGGGCTGACCATGATCCGTTTTGGAGAAAACGAAATGGTATCGCGCATGGAACTCAAAAAAATCCACTTCGCCCCCAACACCTACCTTCATGCAGGCAGCTTGGTCACCTTGGCTGACACGACAGCTGGATTTGGCACATTCGCCCATCTACCCGAAGGATCGTCTGGTTTCACCACGATCGAATTGAAGTCCAACTTTTTTAAAACCTTGCGTGAAGGTAGCCTAATTTGTGTCGCCACGGCTCAACACTTGGGACGTAACACGCAAGTCTGGGACGCTGAAGTCTTCAACGAAGCAAACAACGATCGTTTGTGCATGTTTCGCTGTACACAAATGATTCTCTGGCCCAATAAATAGACTTTTAAACTGAACAGCCTGACGGGAGAACAAGATGGTTCGCATAGACATGGTTTCTGATATTGCCTGCCCCTGGTGTGCCATTGGTTTGAGCACGCTGGAGCGCGCCCTAGAAGATCTCAAAGGTCGCATCGATGCTGAAATTTATCTGCAACCCTTTGAACTCAACCCTGACATGCCACCGGGTGGTCAGGAAGTCATCGAACACTTGAGTGAGAAATATGGCATTGGACCGGATCAGGTGCGTGAGAATCAGCAACGGATCTATGACCGTGCCGCGCAAGTCGGGTTTGAGTTTCATCCGCAAGGACGCACCCATGTGTACAACACGCTAAACTGTCATCGTCTGTTGCACTGGGCGCAGGAAACCGTTGGCTGGCAAGGCGCTTTGAAGCTTAAAAAAGCACTCTTTGCAGCTTACTTCACAACCGCATCCAACATGGATGATCTACAAACCTTGTTGGGTGCAGTGACACAAGCTGGCCTAGACGCCGATCAGGCTCGAACTATTCTCGAAAGCGATCAGTACACACAAGCGGTGCGCGCCGAAGAGACGCGCTGGAAAATGCTTGGCATTCAAGCTGTGCCCGCTTTTATTTTGGATAACCATTTCTTAATCCAGGGTGCGCAATCTGAAGCCTATTTAGTCGCAGCACTTGAGCAAGCTCAGGAACGCCAGCAAGACACTCAAAAATAACGTGAATTTTAAAAACAACCCGTCATAGGGAGGGGGAAAAGCTAATGACCAACCAAACCACTTTGAACGTGAAACGATTGTCAGGCGCTTTAGGCGCTGAAATTTCAGGCATCGATCTGCAAGGAGACCTTTCTTCTGAGCAGATTGCACAACTACGACAAATCTGGTTAGACCATGGTGTCATCTTTTTTAGAGATCAGGACCTGTCTCCCGACCAGTTTCTAGCCTTTGCGCAATCCTTTGGTGAGATCATTGAGTATCCATTTGTGCGCGGCTTACCTGAGCACCCCATGATTATTCCGGTCATGAAGCTGCCTCACGAAACGCATAACTTTGGTGGCGTCTGGCATACCGACACCGCTTATTTACCTCAACCACCCATGGCAACTATGCTCATCGGTCGTGAAATCCCGCCTTATGGAGGTGACACGCTATTTGCCTGTGGTTATGCGGCTTACGAGGCACTGTCCGACGGCTTAAAGGAAACGTTATCGGACTTGAAAGCCGTGAACTCATCTGCCAAAGCGGATGTCACTAAAACTCGTGAAGACCGGATCGCTGAATCCGCCACCGATATCGCCAACACCACGCTCATTGCCGAACACCCCGTGGTGCGCACGCACCCCGAAACTGGTCGCAAAGCGCTTTTTGTGAACTTTGCACACACGACTCAGTTTTCTGGTTGGAGTGAGGAAGAAAGCGCGCCACTCTTGAACTATCTTTATGAACATCAGGTGCGCCCTGAGTTCACCTGTCGATTCAACTGGGCGATCAATTCCATGGCGTTCTGGGACAACCGCCGTGTTTTACACAACCCCGTGAACGACTATCATGGTCATAAACGCTTGCTTCACCGCGTCACCCTTCAGGGCGATACACCGAAGTAACTGATTAAACAAAGCGATCAAATAAAGCGAATCCAGCAACCTATTTAAGACCCAGCCGCTTAGCCAATTTGTGCAAGTTGCTGGTGTCTATCCCTAGGCTGCGGGCCGCTGCCGACCAATTGTGCTGATGTTGTGCCAGTGCCGATTGCACCATCTGTTGCTGAAAAACTTCTGTCGCGCGGCGCAATGACATGGCAGTTCCTTGGCCTTTAGGTGACAAAGGCTGCGCTGTCTCCAGACCTAACCAATCGACATCAATGGTGACAATCGCTTCGGGCTTTCTGTGCTGACCCAAGGCGCGGATTGCAGCCCGATCCAGAACATGCTTAAGCTCCTTGATGTTGCCTGGCCAGGAATACGCGGCCAAGGCACGCTGTGCTTGCTCGGATAAGCGCAAACTTTGCAAACCATGTCGAGCTCGATTGAGCTCTAAAAACCGCCCGGCCAGTAACAGCACATCGGATCCTCGGTCGCGAAGCGGTGGAACACGCAGCGGATATGCGATCAGGCGGTCATACAAATCAGGGAGTAACTGCCCATCGCGCACAGCTTGTGCAAGATCACGCTGACTCGAGACAAGCAAACGCACATCGGCCGCGCGCTGCTGCGTTTCACCTAGACGACTGTAATGACCAGTTTGCAACAACCACAAAAGCTTAGACTGTGTCGTGAGTGGCAATCCGCAAATCTCTTCCAGAAACAAAGTGCCACCTTGGGCACGTTCAAGACAGCCAGCATAGGCAGGCTCTTGCGCTGTTTCAGGTGTCCCAAACAATTCCATCTCTGCCAAGGCATCTGACAACACCACGCAATTGACATGCACTAGCGGATTATCTGCCCGACGAGATTCACTGTGTATCCATTGCACGAGCTGCTTTTTACCCGTACCTGCTTCACCCACCAAAAGCAAAGGCAAATCAGAGTCTGAAACGAGCTCCAATTCTTGTAACAAAGTTTCCATCACCGGACTCTGACCGATCAACACAGGGCGCTCTGTGCCTGTTTGTAATGTATTGCTCGCTGTATGCTTGGCGCGCAAAAGCCGAAAACTGCGACTGTCTTGTTCAAGCTGTGACATGCGCAACATAATTTGAGCCAGTCGTGCAAATGTCTGAAGACTGGCCATGTCTTTCTCTGTAAACGTTCGCCCTTCTAAAGCATCCAGCGTCATCACGCCACAAGGTGCACCATCCAAAGACAAGCGAATCCCCAAACAGTCGTGAACGGGTAATGGTTGACCCAGATACTCAGCCACCAAACCGTCATAAGGGTCGGGCCGTGGGTCGCCAGGTACAAATCGAACTGGATCGGAACTGGCCATCACTGCGGCAAGGCGCGGGTGCTGCTCAATCACAAACCGTCGACCCATGGCTTCTCTCGACAAGCCCACAAACGCAAGCGGCACCAAGGCTTCCCCATCAATTTGCAATAAACCCACTGCATCGCAGAAGAATCGCTCCCGTACCTGTTGCACCAAGCGCTGCGCTCGGATCGTAACGGGTAAATCCATGAGCAAATCACTCAACAACGATAAAACGGTATTCATGCAATGCCTCCCGATGGGTCTTGGTCAATGAATCTTGCCTCACAAAAACCAATAATGGGTGTAATCAACCCAGTCTATGCAGGGTTATTTAAACCCAAACCAGCTTAAAACCTTGTCAAAAACCCTTCAACACACGACAAAACCGATGACAACCGTACGATTCGCTGTGTCCCGATCCCAGATCGCGTAAACGACGTTTAAATTCTATGTGGAGTTTATTTACATGCCCCAAGCTTTGCTTGATCAAACATTAGGCAACATTGTGAGCCAATACCCAGACGCAACCCGTGTATTTGATGCCTATCGTTTGGATTTTTGTTGTGGTGGTCAACAAGTTCTGCGTGACGCTTTAAAGGCGCAAACACGCGAAGAAACCGAATCACTGCTCAGTGACCTGAGCAGTCTTCGTCCCTCCGGTAATCCTGATGTCACTGACTGGAGAGAAGTCTCCACAGATGCCTTGATCGATCACATTACCGAACGCTTTCATGATCGGCATCGCGATGATTTGCCCGAACTCATCCGACTGGCCCAACGTATTGAAAACGTCCATGGCGAGCACCCGCAATGTCCCCGAGGACTGGCCGATGCCTTGTCTGAGTTCTTGCGCGAGCTTGAAACGCATATGATGAAAGAAGAGCGCATCTTGTTTCCGATGCTTAGACGCATGGATGCCGATCGGGTCCAAGCGCCGATTGCCATGATGCGTTTTGAACATGATCGCCATGGCGAGGAACTCGCACAGATCACGCAATTGACACATGATTTACGCGAACCAGAAGATGCCTGTGGCAGCTGGCGCGCACTGTACGCTGGCTTACGACAGTTTCGTCATGACCTGATGGAGCACATCCATTTAGAAAACAATATTTTGTTTGTCAGCCAACACGCTTGAAGGACACCTGAACAACATGAGTATTCTTGAACCCAGAACCCGTGAACTCGATACCGGCTTTGATGATCCTTGCGAGTTGTTGCTGTCATGTCACGACAAAGTTCGCCGATTCACCCAACTGGCTTTGCGCATTGTGGATCACATCAAAACGCATGGCGCCGATGAACAAGCCAGCGAAGCCGCTAGCCGCATTCTGCGTTATTTCCGGATGGCTGCCCCTTTGCATCACGAAGATGAAGAAAAGGATATTTTTCCGGCGCTGGCCGCTTTAACTGAGGAACAGCTCAGCGCAGAGCAAGCCCAAGCCCTTGCAGAGCACATGGATATTTTGTTGCAAGAACATGAAATTCTTGAGAAAGAATGGCATGTTATTGAAAAATGGCTGGACGGACTTGAGAAATATCAATTATTGGCTGTTCCGCAACAACTGCCCGCATTCGTTGACCGATATGATGCCCACATGCATCGCGAACAAAGCGAGGTCTTTCCGCACATTGCGCTTTTATCAGATGAACAACGACACGAGATCTGTTTACAAATGGCCTTGCGACGCGGTCTGACACCATCTTAAGAGAGTAAAACATATGTGGTTTCAAAAACTACGGCTTGTAGGCCGTGAAATTTTGCCGATTTTTCAGGGCGGCATGGGCGTTGGTATTTCCGCTCACCGCCTTGCCGGTGCTGTCGCCAAAGAAGGCGCGATGGGCACCATTGCTAGTATTGATTTACGCCATCATCACCCCGATTTGCTCGAGCAAAGCGAAGGCAAAGACCGCGACTTAATGGACTGGGCAAACCACGTTGCCTTAGATCGTGAAATCAAAATGGCCAAAGAAGAGTCTCAAGGCAATGGCCTGATCGCTGTCAACGTCATGAAAGCGGTGCGTGATCATGTCGCGCTCGTCAAACAAGCGTGCGAAAGTGGCGCCGATGTGGTGGTCATGGGCGCCGGTCTGCCTCTGGAATTGCCTGACTTGGTTCAAGATCATCCCGATGTCGGCCTAATTCCGATTCTGTCTGAATCACGCGGGATTGGGATTGTGTTGAAACGCTGGATGCGTAAATCGCGTCTACCCAGTGCCATCATTATTGAAAACCCTGCCCATGCGGGTGGTCACCTGGGTGCGCCTCAGTTGCAAGACATTGGTGATGAACGGTTTGATTTTGCAAAAGTCATCGAAGGCGCCCAGAAAATCTTTGAAGAGCTGGGTCTAGGTAAAGATGCCCCGCCCCTTATTGTGGCCGGTGGCATTGACTCCCATGAAAAAGTCCGTCACTGGCTTACCGAAGGTGGCGCTCAAGGCGTGCAGTTAGGAACAGCCTTTGCCGTCACTGCCGAAGGCGATGCGCACCCTAACTTTAAAGAGGTGCTCTTAAACGCGGATCCGACCGATATGGAAGAGTTCACCAGTGTGGCAGGCCTACCTGCCCGTGCAGTTAAAACGCGCTGGCTTAAAAGCTATAAGCTGCACGAACCTAAGCTGCAGCAAACTGCTAAAGCCGATCCCAGACGTTGCGTTCAAGCAGCCGACTGTCTAACACACTGTGGCTTACGCGACGGTATCAGCAAGTGGGGGCAATTCTGCATTGACCTAAAATTGATCTCCGCCCTGAAAGGCGAAGTTGATAAAGGGTTGTTTTTCAGAGGCGCAGGTAACCTGCCTTTTGGGAACACGGTGCGCAGCGTACATGAGTTGATCGAATATCTCTTGAGCGGCGTCAAGCCCGCAAGCTTAGCCTGACAATCCGAGTTTGATCTATCGCAAAAGAAGCGCCGAAAGGCGCTTTTTTGTATCTGAAAATCGAGAAACACACAATATATAGTGCTAGTATCTTTTCTAAACACAACATATAGAGACAACTATGCACACCCAATCAACTCAGACTCATTCTGACAATCCTACAAAACCACACGCAGAATCCCGTATGGACTCAGCATCCTTGCCTCAGGAACAACCCACCCAATCTGCGATTACGATCGATGTCGCGCAAACCATGCAGGAGTATTTGCAGCAAATCGACTGGCGTGTGAACGCCAACGCGAACCAAGGTTATAGCTTAGGCGGCATGATCTTAAATGTCGCAGGCAAGGTGACGGCAAACTACTGGCTCTCCACGCTCTTAAGCCCAGAAGCCGGTCACGCACACCGTGAGGGCGATCTGCATATTCATGATCTGGATATGCTGAGTGGCTATTGCGCCGGTTGGTCACTACGTCAATTATTGACCGAAGGCTTTAACGGCATTCCCGGCCAGGTCGAATCTGGACCACCCCGTCATATGTCGTCTGCCATTGGTCAGATTGTGAACTTTCTAGGCACCCTCCAAAATGAGTGGGCAGGCGCACAAGCGTTTAGTTCATTTGATACCTATATGGCGCCGTTTGTACGTCTAGACAGCATGACCTATGCGCAAGTGCGTCAGTGCATGCAAGAAATGATTCATAACCTCAACGTCCCCAGTCGCTGGGGGACACAAACCCCTTTCACCAATCTCACATTTGACTGGACGTGCCCTGCCGATCTACGCGATCAAGTCCCCATTATTGGTGGCCAAGAAGTCTCCTTTAGCTATGGTGACTTACAAGCTGAGATGGACATGATCAATCGCGCCTATATTGAAGTCATGGGCGAAGGCGATGCCATGGGCCGCGCATTTACCTTTCCGATCCCCACTTACAACATCACACCTGACTTTGAGTGGGATCATCCCAATGCGACGCGATTATTCGAAATGACCGCGCGCTATGGATTGCCCTATTTTCAGAACTTTTTAAATTCCGATCTTGAACCACATATGGTCAGATCCATGTGCTGCCGCTTACAACTGGATTTGCGTGAATTGCTCAAGCGAGGCAATGGTTTGTTTGGCTCTGCCGAACAAACTGGCAGCATTGGTGTAGTCACCGTGAATTGCGCTCGCCTAGGCTACCTCTATGCGGGCGATGAAGCGGCTCTACTCACCAAGCTCGATGAGCTTCTGGATCTGGGTCGTGATGTGCTAGAAACTCGCCGCACGGTGGTGGCGCAACTCATGGATCAGGGACTTTATCCCTACACCAAACGCTATCTAGGCACGTTGCGCAATCATTTCAGCACGCTGGGTGTTAATGGCATCAATGAAATGATCCGCAACTTCACGCATGATCAGCATGACATCACAAGCCCAATCGGACACGACATGGCATTACGTCTGCTTGACCATGTCCGCGCACGGATCGTGCAATATCAGGAAGAAACAGGCCATCTCTACAACTTGGAAGCCACACCCGCAGAAGGTACGACGTATCGATTTGCCAAAGAAGACCGCAAACGTTGGCCCGACATCCTTCAAGCCGGCACCGACCATCAACCCTATTACACAAACTCTAGCCAGCTGCCCGTTGGCTTCACTGAAGACCCCTTTGAAGCGCTAGAACGTCAAGAAGCGTTGCAGTCCAAATATACCGGCGGCACGGTTTTACACCTTTACATGAATGAAGCCGTCAGTTCGGCACAAGCCTGCAAACAACTGGTGAAACGGGCTTTATCCAATTTCAGACTGCCGTACATCACGATCACCCCCACGTTTTCGATTTGCCCTAAGCATGGCTATCTCAAAGGGCACCACGAGTTCTGCCCTAAATGTGACGAAGAACTCTTGGAAGCCATGCAAACCAACCCGGGTGTTTCAACCCACTAAAGGAGAACGCATCATGTCCCAACTAAACCCCAACGTACAGGCATCCACACAGACTGCCACACAAACCTCGACGATCCGTTTTGTGCAACCACCCAAAGACGTCATTAGTCAGCTTCAGCCCGAACAACGCACACGTTGCGAAGTCTGGACCCGAGTCATGGGCTACCACCGTCCGGTGAGCTCTTTCAATATTGGCAAACAAGGTGAATTTAATGAGCGCAAGTTCTTTACTGAATCAAAGGACAGAACTCACGCGTGAGCCAAGTATTGGCGGGCTAGTCAAGTTTTCTACGGTTGACTGGCCCGACCAGCTTTGTGCCACGTTGTTTCTGTCGGGTTGCCCATGGCGATGCAGTTATTGCCACAACCCACATTTGCATGCGCGTCAGCCCGGATATGACTGGGCCGACATTGAAGCATTTCTACAATCTCGCATTGGTTTACTAGATGGTGTGGTCCTATCAGGTGGTGAGCCCTTAATGGACCCTGGCATCGATACCCTCGTTCAACGCATCGCTGATATGGGGTTTCAGATTGGTTTACACACGGCCGGTATTTATCCGGAGCGATTGCGAGCCATCTTGCCAAGTATTCACTGGGTCGGGCTAGATATTAAAACCCTGCCCAAACAATACGACAAACTCACCTTTCGTCGTGATTCTTGGCGTCCAGTTGATCAATGTCTGGAACAACTTAATCAGTGGTCGGGCACGTGGGAATGTCGCACGACCTGGTCAGAAGCCTGGTTGTCTCAGGATGATCTACTGGCACTGGGGCATTACCTCAAAACTCGAGGTGTTTCTCATTATGCCGTGCAGCGATTTCGCCACTCACCGGACGAACCGCCTCGAGACATCCTCAAAACCAGCACACAAGAAGCACTTGGCAACTTATTTGAAAGCATGGAAGTTCGCTAATCCAGATTCGGATCGATCAGAAGCTGTCCCAATTGTTTGTCGGTCAATCTTCGAGCGCCTCCATACTGCCTCTAACATCAGTCATTAGGTTATTCTCGAACCAGAGTCCAGATATTCACAACGCATCCTGATTATCTGTCGTTCACAGAAGCGAGTCATTCCCTACAATCGTCGGAGGATTTTCACATGCCAATCAACTTTCATGATGAATCAAATCGGCATATGTACACCGGACGTCAGGCTGATCAAAGCTGGTTTGATGCGATGCGCGCTTTAGTGGATGCACGGGGAAAAACGGTCGTCGACATCGGATGTGGCGGTGGTATCTACAGTGTCGCTTGGGCCATGATGGGCGCTCGACAGGTTATAGGCGTTGATTTTTCTGAAGTCATGCTCACTACGGCACGCGAAACACTCAACGCCATGACTCAGTTGCAATTTGTCTATGGCAAAGCCGATGAAACAGGGCTGCCTAACAACAGTGCCGACATCGTCTACTCACGAGCACTCTTGCATCACCTAGATGAAGTGGATGGGTGCGCTAAAGAAGCCTGGCGTCTCCTAAAGCCCGGTGGTGCAGTTATTTTTCAGGAGCGCACACCCCAGGACCTATCCCATCTTGGCTCACCCGCACATCTGCGAGGCTACGTCTTCGATGTCTTCCCGCATTTAATGAAAATCGAAGAAGCGCGTCGTCCTGAAAAAGAAACCGTAATCGAGGCTTTACGCAACGCCGGCTTTGAAGATGTTCGTACAGTAGAACTCGAAGAAACACGACGTATTTATGTGCACTTTGAAGAACTTGCGCAAGACCTGCGAGCTCGCAAAGGACGCTCCATTTTGCATGCCTTAAATGACGATGAACTAGAGATCCTCATCGAGCATATTCGCGCATCACTCAACAACGAAGAACCCATTATCGAGAAAGACCGCTGGACGCTCTGGCATGCGATGTCTCCAAATTAAATCTGATGCGTATAACACTACGCGAACCGGACTCAAAAAGTGAGGAAACCAAACGATTATCCAAACACGTTATTCAGGGTTGCGCATTAATATCAGTCAAATACCAATTTTTGCATTACTGAATATTTGAGAATTTCACATTGGGATACTCAGTCGTTGTTCAATCAAATATTTTCTAAAGATTCAATCTAGGCATCGCTTTTCTAACGCTTGTGCTGGCGATAAAATTTCAAATTCCCAGTCAGTAGGCAGAAGTTCCAGCAAGTCCTTATCTCCACTAATTAACCACTCAACGCTTCCTTGGATAGCAGTATGAAGGAACATGCCGTCATTAGGATCGCGACTGTATGCTGGTCTAGGCGGTGTAGGCAAGTCAACCCACTGTGCTGCAGCAGAGAAATCGTGTATTAGTAGTTGTCTTCGATCGATACTAAGGTAGCGATCAAATTTCGGACGCCAGAGCCTAGTTTCAAACTCCTCGAAAGTTTCTCGTGAAAACACTAACACAGCGTGCTGTAATAAGTAATCAACAATCTGAGCTGACGCTGACCGCGGCGAAAGCGCGGCGCCAATCAAAACATTCGTATCAACAACAGCTCTCTCAATTGTCATCGGATAAGAGCTGTTTCAGCTTCTCTTCGGTCAAACCCTTTGAAACAGCTTCTTCTGCACTTTGCTTTAGAGTGTGTCGCAGCCGATTTGCATAGAACGCTCGCATTGCCTTGTAATCTTCCGCAGACACCATAACACCAACGACACGATTGTGTCGCGTGACCTGGATCGGTTCGCGCTGCACTCTATCAATAAGCTCACCGAATCTAGTTTTTGCCTCATTAGCAGTAAAAGTTTGCATTTTGAGCCTTTCAGTTCCGATCTAATTACCAAGCAGAATGCCTTAATCGTTCGATTTGTTCAATAGGTTCGAATTGGATGATTCGGAGTCTAAAGCGTTCTTATCTGTTAATTACTGCCAAAAATCAATCTGTAGCTTACACAATTACACGAACATTTTCTTTAGAAAGCTGTCCAGCGTAGTGTTCGCCCGAAAACACATCTAAATCAGGTTTTTCTTTGATCACTTTGACCAGACGCACTAAGCAATTGGCGGAGTCAGCACTAGTCATCGTCATCATCCAAAAAGTATTGACGTGCGTTTTCCCATGTCGGACGGATCTTCTCTTCCAGAGACAAAGTAAAGCCTAGCGCAAAAGCAAGCTTATGCACCTCTTCGATGCCCACATTCTCGCCTTGCTCGATCCGCATCACCATTTTTCGGTTAAGGCGAGCAAGCTCCCCTGCTTGCTGCTGCGTCAATGAGCGATCTTGGCGCATTTTACGTAACAAGCGACCAAAGTCTTCTGATAGGAATCGCATATAAAAGTCCCATATAAAGCACTTTTCTCATTATTTAGTTAAAAATGTACCATATATAGGACTTAAAAACATGATTTTAAGTACAGTCAAACTAGCTGATTTCGACCATTTCGTGCATTTAAAGCACTGCAACTTTCATCTGGTGATCTTGGATTTATTTTTTAACTGCGTCTAGCGCCCAAGGTGATGATTGGGTTAATTGCCGTACATCATCTCAGGTAACGATAATGCGATATCCGGGAAAACAGCAAGCAATGCAACGGCCACCATCAGCATCAGAAAAAACGGGAATGCGGCTTTGGAGATGAACACGATGTCACGCCCTGTCATGCCTTGCAAGACAAACAGGTTCAGTCCCACCGGAGGCGTTAACTGACCCATCTCAACGACTAGAACCAAGTAAATACCGAACCAGATGGTATCAATGCCACTGGCTTGCACGGCCGGCAAAAGAACGGCTGTGGTCAAAACCACAATTGAGATCCCATCCAAAAAACAGCCCATCAGCACAAAAAATACCGTGAGTACGGCTAAAAACGTCACATGACTCAATTCCATGCCAGTAATCCAGGTCGCAATCGTGGCCGGCAATCCTGAATACCCCATGGCCAGCGTCAGAAAAGCGGATCCTGCCAGAATAAATGCAATCATCGATGACGATAAAGTCGCAGCCACCAGCCCTTCTTTGAAGGTTTGCCAGTTCAGATCCCCAAAAAACCAGCTCATCAATAAAGCCAACACCACGCCAACTGCCGCAGAGTCCGTGGGACTCGCCAAACCGGTATAGATGGAACCCACAACACCGATAATCAGAATTGTGACCGGAATGAGTGTGCGAGACGCTTTGAGCTTGTCTATAAAACGCATCGGTGGGTCTTTGGGAGGCGTGACCACCCGGCCTGTCGAAGAGCATAAGGCCACATAGGCCATAAACAGCCCAATCACGAGCGTACCAGGCAAGACACCGGCGATAAAGAGACGCGCAATCGACTGCTCAGCAGCCACGCCGTACACAATCAAAATAATAGACGGTGGGATCAAAAGCCCAAGCGTGCCTGAACCCGCAATCGTCCCCAACACAAGCGATTCATCGTAGCCGCGTGCCTTCAACTCAGGAACCGCGACTTTGGCGACCGTGGCACAAGTGGCCGCTGACGAGCCACTGACCGCTGCAAAAATGCCCGACGCCAAAATACCGACGTGACCTAAGCCACCGGGCATAGAACGCATCCAGGGCGCTAAACCCGTAAACAGGTCTTTAGACATGCGTGAGCGAAACAGAATCTCACCCATCCAGATAAATAGCGGCAACGCAGCAAGCGACCACTCTGAAGAAGAACTCCAGATGTTGGTCGCCAACACATTCAAGGGAGGTGCGCTAGAGAACATCAGCACACCGGCAAGCCCAGTGAGAAAGAGCGCAATCGAGACCCAAACACCGAGTGCCAGACTACCAATCAACACGACGACTAGCGTCAAAGACATCAAGGCTTCAGACATTACAGAACCTCTTCAGCAGGACTGTCGTCACGAAACGCTTCGCTTTGACCAGTTCGTAAAATCTCCACAAGCGTGTCGATAGCCGCAATTAGAAAGACAAACACCCCAAAACAAAGCACACTTTGTGGAATCCATAAAGGAATGCGCAACAAGCCCGACGCTTTGTCACCCCACTCATAAGACTGCATCGCCAGATTGCCCAAACTGACGGTAAACAACACCCCCATCAATACAGCACTCAAGCACACCACGATTAGCGTGCCACGGCGAATTGGGGACGGCAGTTTAGATTCAAGCAATGTGATTCGAATATGCGCGGCTCGACGCAAACCCAAACCTAAGGACAAAAATGTTGCAAATGCCAATGCATAGCCAGACAACATGGCATAGCTTGGAATCAATAAGCTGTAACTGACACCCAACAGGTGCATGGCCAGATAGTCAATCAGATTTAAAAACACCTGACCAAACACAATGACCGCAATGCCCACTAAGGACAAAGCTGCAAAAAAACCGCTTATGCGATACAGCGCATCAAGCAAACCTCGCATCAGCGTCTCCACACCTGTTGGGTTGTTTCACGGTGAATTACTGACCAGAAAAGCGCTTGAGCACTGCCTGACCACGCTCACCGGCTTCTTTGGCCCACTCATCACCCATTTTCTTGCCAATTTCTTGAAGTGACGCATTGAGCACATCGCTACCGTTACTCACTTTAATGCCGTTTTCGACGAGCTTTTGACGCTGTGCTGTGTGATCAGCCTCAGACATTTCCCAGCCACGTGCTTCAGCTGCTGCGGCCGCATCCAACACGGCTTTTTGTTGATCCGCTGGCAGCGCATCAAACGCCTTCTGGTTCACAACAATGATGTTTTTGGGTAAGAAAGCCGCCACGTCATAGAAGTGACTCAAATAGTCCCAAGCTTTACTGTTCACACCGGTTGATGTGGAGGTCAGCATGGCGTTGACGCGACCTGTCGTAAAGGCTTGCGGCAGATCAGGCACTTCAACTTGGGTTGGAACAGCACCCGCCAATTGTGCAAGTCGCTCGGTCTGTGGGCTGTACGCACGGAACTTCAAACCTTTCAGATCATCAATGCTCTCGATGGGACGATCGGAATACAAACCTTGGGGCGGCCAGGCGACGGAATACAGCACCTTGATATTCTGGCGTCCCAGTTCTTTTTCTAGCTCTGCTTTAGAAGCTTCGTAGAGTTTTTTGGAATCATCAAACGAAACCGCGACAAAGGGGACGGAATCCAGTGCGAAGATCGGATTCTCATTAGCAAGGTTCGAGATGATAAATTCACCAATCGGAATCTGCTGTGAACGCACTGCGTTTTTAATTTCCTGATGCTTGATGAGCGAACCGGCTGGATGCACTTTAATGGTCAGTTTGCCATCTGTGGCTTTGGACACATCATCCGCAAACTGCAAGATGTTTTGTGTATGGAAATTCGCTTCAGGATAAGGTGTTGCCATTTGCCAAGTCTCGGCCTGCGCAACCGCCACACCCAAAGTCATAGCAAAACCGCCTGCAATCAAAGATTGATAAAGCTTCATAATTTCTCCATCGAATGAGAGGAAACCACCATAAGTAACCATTAGTCAGTATCGTCAGTTTCATGAGAACCTGTCAATCATCTAGGGATTAAATCGGTGTAAACACCTACCCACATCTCTTAAAAAGAATCACGCTGTCCTCTACACTGATGACAGTCGTTTCAGAGATATCAAACACATAGAAAAATACCTGACAAACATCTGATTAATTACTTTTTTGAGTAACACACCATGAACATTCGTCATCACACGCTTGTCGAAGGCAATAGCTTAAGTTTTAAAGGTGGTTTCTTTGGGTTTTCAGCGATTGTGCTGATTGAAGCCGACGGACAAGCACCCGTCCTATTTGACTGTGGGCACCACAGTACACGACTGCTTTTGACTGATGCTTTACAAGCGCGTGGTTTAAAACCCGCGGATATCGGAACGGTGTTCTTATCGCATTTGCATTTTGATCATGCAAACAATATTGATTTGTTTCCAGATGCGCGCTTTATGCTGGGTGCGAGTGAAATGCAATATGCCCAAGCACCGGCTGAAGACGATCCGTTTTGTAGTATCGGCACCAATCATTACCTGAGCACTCGCAATGTCGAGCGACTGGACAACGAAGAAGGTGAGGTTTTTCCGGGTCTCTACTATCGACACGCACCGGGCCACACACCGGGCAGCTATTTATTACATTTCACCAACCCACAAGGCGAGCGCGTGGTGTTGGCTGGCGACGCCTGTAAAACCTATCGAGAACTCGTCACGCGTGAATCAGGGCACATCTTTGATCCACAAAACCGCGCCGAACAAACTCTGCAATGGATCGCCACCCACGCAGATGTGATTGTGCCGGGCCATCATCCTGAATTGCGCCGCTCAGACAATGGCTGGATTTGGGATGAACCATCCAGACTGGAACTCATCGTTCGTTAAACCAGCGTTCATTGCAAATCGTGCAAGTGATTCAAGTTCACAAAGGCTTGCTCATCCTCAAACGGCACTTGCTTGGCTTTCAACACCTCATCCATCCAGGTGCGTGCTCTTCGCAGGTCATTCGCTAAAAACACCTCCAAAGTCTCGCGCGCATGAGTGGTCGGTAACAAGCAAGTGAGCGGATGAATCTGTCCCTGTGCACAGGCATAAGTTGCTTGACCTTGACTATGCGTCCAGAGAGTTTGCGCTAGATTAAGGGGTAGACAAGGTGTGTCACACGGTACAACCAGCAAATAGTCAGCTTGCGTCGCTGCAAGTGCCGCCTGCACCCCGCGCAAAGGGCCTTCAAAGCCCTCGACCTCATCGGTTACGACCGCACCACGAGCTGCATAGTCTGACAGATGACGATTCGCACTGATCCAAACCTGTTGAGGGGCAACTGTTTGTTGACGCAAACGTTCTAACACGTGATCCACCAACGCTTTGTCTTGCCAAACTTGTAGCCCCTTATCGCGCCCACCCATGCGTTGACCCTGACCACCAGCCAAGATGACCGCATCATAAAGAAACTCAGGGACGGGTTGATCCGTGGTGTCCGAATCGCTCATAAACACACATGCCTGACTTTAACGATCGAAAGGAATAAAGGTCACGAGATCACCGGGCGCAATCTCTGTCTGTGCAGGTATATCCACCAATCCGTCGGCTTGCGCCACACTGGTCGTCACGCCAGATCCTTGATTCTGACTACTGAGTACGGCCTGCAAATGACCTTGCTCATCAATCTGTGCCGCCACACGAACAAACTCGCGCTGACGACCCAGCCTAGACCACTCAAACGCCGCCGGTATGCGCAAGCTCAACGGCATCACATCGGTATAACCCTGCTTGGCTTTCAGGAAAGGTCTCGCTAACAACACAAATGTCACAAATGCACTCACGGGATTGCCAGGTAAGCCGATAAAGTTGGCTTGACCGATCTGACCAAACACAAAGGGTTTACCGGGCTTCATCGCCACTTTCCAAAGATCAATCCGACCGAGTTGGGCAACCACAGTTTTGACATGATCTTCTTCACCCACAGACACACCACCGCTTGTGATTAACACATCACAATCTTCTGAAGCCTGCTGTAAAACTGCTGTGAGCGCTTGCACGTCATCAGACACCACGCCATAGTCTTGCACTGAAGCACCTAAGTTTCGCAACAAAGCCCCTAACGCATACCGATTGCTGTTGTAGATCGTGCCAGGCCGTAAAGACACACCGGGCTCAACCAGCTCATCGCCCGTAAAAAACACCCCAATGCGCAAACGTCGATACACGGGCACTTGTGCAATCCCGACTGACGCCACAAAACCCAAATGACGTGCTTGTAAATGTGTCCCCGCATTCAGAATGCATTGCCCGGCTTCAATGTCTTCCCCCGCACGCCGAATATGCTGCCCAGAACGCACCGAGGCAGTCAGTTTTATTGATTCGTCCTGCTGCTGCACCACCTGTTCTTGGGGAACCACCACCGTACAACCTTGCGGGATCGGGGCACCCGTAAAAATCCGAGCGGCTTGTCCGCGTGCCAAAGGCGAGCCCACTTCTCCAGCGGCAATTCTTTGCACGACTGGCCAAACGATCCCATCCCCTTCTTGCCAGTTCAGTGCATAACCATCCATGGCGCTGTTATCAAACCCAGGCACCTGAATCCCTGACACGAGGTCTTGCGCAAGTACACGGCCTTGGGCTTGCTCCAGCGCACACATTTCAATCGACAGGGGTTGTCCCAGTTGCGCCAACAATGTCTCGCGCACGGTTTCCACAGACATCATTTCCGCTACATTCATCGGCTTGGTTTTCATTGTGAGGATCCCCCCAAACCATGCTCAACCGCATAAATCGCAGCTTGCACACGGTTATTGAGCTTTAATTTTCTGAGCACGCTTTGCAAATGAATTTTGACGGTGCTTTCGGCCAGATCTAACGTGCGTGCAATTTCTTTGTTACTGGCACCTGAGGCCAATTCCCCTAAAACATCACGTTCTCGAGCTGTGAGCTTTTCTAAAGTGTCATCAATCTTGTCGGGGCCACGTCGCAAGGTTTGAACCAGTTTGGCCGTCATCTCGGGAGACACAACCGATTCCCCTGCCCTCACCTTGCGAATCGCTTCAACCAAATCTTGCGCATCGACGTTTTTGAGTAAATAACCATCGGCACCCGAATAAAGTGCCTGCGCTAAATCATCACTGTCTTCGGAGACAGTCAACATAATGATCCGTAAATCCGGTAAATCTTGGCGTAAAAGCTTCAGCGCACCAAGCCCTGACATACCTGGCATATGCAGATCCAGCAACACCACATCGGGCTTAAGGGCTTTGACTCGCTTAATACCATCTAACGCATCAGGCGACTCGCCTACAACCTCCATGTCCTCGTGGCGCTTTAACAGTGCCCTGACCCCACCCCGAAACAGGGCATGGTCATCAATCAAAAGAATTCGAATGGCATCTTGGTTTTGAGTTGTTTTCTGAACCATATTGACCTCAGGCCACAACGCGCTGAGCTTTACTCAGCAACAAGGTGACACAGGTTCCGGTCTCTGGCCCTGAAGCCACATTTAATTGCGCCCCCAACCGGCTGGCGCGTTCTTGCATAATATGTAACCCCACATGCTGCTCATGATCAAAATCTACTTTTCTAGAATCAAATCCCCGACCATTATCACAGACCTGAATTTCAAAATCCTCATGATTTCTCAAATCAATCTGAACAGTTGTTGCATGCGCATGTTTACGCACGTTTGACAGCGCTTCTTGCACTACAAACAGCACCTGTAGTTGCTGTTCGGGCGTCAACACGGGCCCTGCGTTATCGACATTCAACTGCACCGTGATGCCAGTTTGCGTTTCAAACCGTTGCACAGCCGCTTCAAGTGCCATGACGATGTCGCCTTCGGGCGACTTCATCCGAAAGTTCGTGAGCAACTCACGTACATCGTCATAGCTCTCTTTAATGCCGACCTCAAGCAAAGGCATGATTTGATTGACCTCCGTTTGATCCTGTCGATCTAGGGAGTCTCTCAACATCCGAACCTGCATTTTTAAGAAGTTCAGTCCTTGAGCAATCGAATCATGCAGGCCTTGTGCCACTAAGTTACGTTCTTGGGCAATCGCCAGTTCTTTCGTGCGCTCCAGCAGACGATGGTTTTCAATGGCAACCCCAAAGTGCTGCCCCAGCGTATCGAGTAAACGCCGATCTTCTTCACTAAAGCGTCGTGGCACCTGAAAATGCAACGTCAAAATACCCAATTGCTGATCGGCATATCGAATCTGCCCCACGGCCAATGACCCAAATCCTTCTTGCTGACAGGGAATGACATAGGTATGAGAAGGCTCTCTGAAGTCATGAATCCGTGTTTCACGGGCACCAGCAGCCTGACCGCACAAGCATTGATTCACGAACATACACTCTTCTTGCTCCACCAAAGTGGTCGACAAGCCTTGATGTACCGTCAGACGCAAACTGCGAGTTCTGGGCTCCAACATCCGAACTGAGCCGCCATCAGCACCAAAGTAGGTGATCACGCGCGACAAAAAACCTTCGCTTTTCTTGCGAATGTCACCTGAACGACTTAGGTAGGCAGAAAATTCGTAAAGTGTCGAAAGCTCTTTGTTTTGTCGGGCATAAAGCTCAGTTTTGACACGAACCCGATCCTCAAGCTCTCGATATTGTTCACGTAGTTGAGCAGCCATGTCGTTAAAGCCCATGGCAAGCTCACCGATCTCATCCGTACTTTCGACCGGCACGCGATACGTGAAGTTACGTGCTGCCATTTCCGTCACCCCTTGGCGCAACGCTTCGATGGGTCGGATCACCCAAGCATATAAAAAGAAAATAATGGCGACAGCACCGGCCAGCATCAAGGCCACCAAACCGAATTGTGACGCCCTTAATAAAAAGGTATCTCGGGCGTTTTGTTGCTCAACTAAACCGACTAAACGATTGGTGTCCGATACAAACGTTTTAAGTGCAATTTCATACGCTTGTTGGGCACGTGCCAATGACATCGAGCCTTCGTAAAAACCCAGTGCTGCAGGACGCAGTTGATCATGCCAGATCCCTTGTACCCGAACCAATTCGGTTTGTGCCGCCACATTGGACGGCAGGCGCAAAGGTCGTGATGGCACGCCATGACTTAAATTATTCAAGGTGTCGTCGACCTGTGAAATCAAAGCCGGAATCCGATGACGGCTCGCTTCACCTTGACTTAACGTCAGTGCTAAACGCGTCGATTGCATGCGCAAGCTACCCGCATCATTAATGGCCGCGGCGGCACCTTCCAGTGTCCAAGACAGCCATAAAGTGCCAAACACCATCGTCAATCCAAACAACAAGGCCGCCATCGTCAGCACCACCAAACGCTTGCCGAGCCGATCTTTGTTGGGACGGGGTGGTGGGGATTGGCTGACATCATCTCGACGACGGTCTTTAGACAATTCAGGCGCAGTTGGATGCACGGTCTCAGCCATGGTCACGACCTCCTGAATTCATGGGCAATCCTAAATGGGCACAGATATTGTGCACAATCTGTTGCGGATCATTGAGTGACCAGATTGGTACAGTGCTTTCAAAGGATTCATCACTGGCCATCGCCACCAGATTGGGGTCATCTAAACATCGAGGCGAACGTTCCAAAGCCGGCCGAAATACCTCAAGACGCGCGATAGGATCGGCATGAAACCCTTCCACCAGCACCAAATCACAGGGTGCTAACCGATCGATCTGCGAATTCAAATCCGGCATCGCCTCACCAGCCAGCTCACGCACGATGGCATAACGCCAAGCGCTACACGTCATCACTTCCTGCGCACCGGCGCGCCGAAATCGCGCGCTGTCTTTGTGTGGTGGCTCGAGCTCAAAGTCATGATGCGTGTGTTTGATCACGCTGGTGTGTACGCCGGCCGCTTTCAGAATCGGCAACATCGCTTCAATGAGCGTGGTTTTACCGCTACCTGAATGACCCGAAATTCCAAATATTTTCATGACTCGCACCTGCCGAACTGATTCGCTCACGATGAACGACCTTCTCTATTGTCCTTCAAATCACACCAATATACACACTCAGCAAGTGAGTATTCAGGGTTTTTAATCATCAAACGCAGCCCTTTCTCCTTTCCCACACACATAAAAATCCGTTTTAAAACAAACCTCCAACAAGAAACCTCTCCTCCAAAAGGACTAGAGACAGTTACTCCGAACGAAGCCAAAACCCTGCGCGATTGAAGAATGTTCAGCCCTCATCAATTTGCTTACGATTTTCTGTGAGTGTGATTCGGTCTGCACTCCGTCAACTATCACCCGAAGACCGATCTTGCGAGGAGACGCGAACGTGGAGCCCCAACTACGCAAACCCATCATGATCCTGACATCGAGCACGATCGCATTTACGGTCTGTTTTGCGGTCTGGATGATGTTTGCCGTGATCGGCATCCCGATCAAAGAGCAACTGGATCTGACCGAAACCCAATTTGGATTACTCGCGGCAATGCCGGTCCTCACGGGCTCTCTCGTGCGTGTGCCCTTAGGCATCTGGACTGACCGTTACGGCGGTCGCCCCGTGTTTTTCTGGCTCATGATCTGTACCGTGATTCCAATCTGGCTCATGTCCTATGCCACACAATACTGGCATTTTCTGGTGGTGGGTTTATTTGTCGGTTTGGCCGGTGGTTCATTCTCCGTCGGTACCCCCTATGTCGCACGCTGGTTCCCTAAAAACCGTCAAGGCTTGGCGATGGGTGTGTTTGGGGCGGGTAACTCGGGATCGGCTGTCACTAAATTTGTCGCACCCGCACTCATCGTCTTAGCAGGGGGTGCTTGGACAATCGTGCCGCAAGTCTATGCCGTGGCAATGTTGATCACAGCTGTTTTGTTCTGGTTTTTTTCTGCCTCCAACCCTGCCCACTTGGTCAGTAGCGGAACCTCATTGGGCGATCAGCTCAAAATGCTTAAAGACCCACGTGTCTGGCGCTATTGTCAGTATTACTCCGTCGTCTTTGGTGGCTATGTGGCACTCGCCCTGTGGATGACCAAGTATTACGTGGGTGAGTACGGTTTCACCATTCAAACGGCCGCTTTGCTCGCAGCCGTGTTTTCTTTACCGGGCGGTGTGTTGCGAGCATTGGGCGGCTGGATTTCTGACCGTTATGGTGCTTATCAAACCACTTGGTGGGTGATGTGGGTGTCTTGGGTCGCTTTTTTCTTACTGAGCTATCCACAAACTGATTTCACCATCACCACGATCGATGGACCTAAAACCTTCACGATCGCCCTGTCGGCGCCCATCTTTACCGCATTGTTGTTTGTCGTGGGAATTGCCATGGCGATTGGTAAGGCCTCGGTTTTTAAATTTATTTCAGACGATTTCCCTGACAACATCGGTGCGGTCTCTGGGGTCGTTGGACTCGCTGGGGGTCTGGGCGGGTTCGTGCTGCCCATTATGTTTGGTGCATTGGTCGACATCACAGGCATCCGTTCGTCGAGCTTCATGTTGCTGTACGGCACGGTCTGTGTGTCTTTGATCTGGATGCACTTTAGTTTCCGTCGCGATCAGATATCAAAAGCGTCTTCTTAATTTTTTGATTGAATTCTTCTGGAGTACCTCATGTCTTCTTACGTACTGACTCGTTGGGAACCGGAGCAAAAAATCTTCTGGGACACAGAAGGCAAGCGCATTGCCTATCAAAACCTATGGATTTCCATTCCGGCTCTCATGCTCGCCTTTGCCATCTGGATGCTGTGGTCCGTCGTCGTGGTGAGCCTGCCCATGGCAGGGTTTGATTTCACAAAAAACCAGCTTTTTTGGCTAACTGCTCTGCCCGCTTTGTCTGGTGCCACGCTTAGAATCTTCTACTCTTTTCTGGTACCAATCTTTGGTGGACGTCGCTGGACCGCCATTTCCACTGCAAGCTTGTTGATCCCCGCACTAGGCATGGGTTTTGCGCTGCGCGACCCAAGCACGAGCTACCCCATTTTGCTGATTCTGGCCCTGTTGTGTGGTTTTGGAGGTGCGAACTTTAGCTCCTCCATGGCCAACATCAGCTTTTTCTTCCCTAAAAAGAGCAAAGGGTTTGCCACCGGCATGAATGCGGGCATCGGTAATCTCGGCGTCTCTCTGGTTCAATTTGTCACCCCCCTAGTCATCTCGATTGGTATGTTTGGCGCACTGGGCGGGGAAGGCTTCACCACGACAGGTGCCGATGGATCCACCAACACGATCTGGCTGCAGAACGCGGGCTTCGTCTGGGTGCCTTTCATTGTCGCTTCAACGCTGGCTGCTTGGTTTGGTATGCATGACATCAGCGATGCTAAAGCCTCGTTTTCTGAACAAGCCATTATTTTCAAGCGCAAGCACAACTGGCTCATGTGCTGGTTGTATCTGGGCACATTTGGTTCCTTTATCGGATTCTCAGCAGGTTTAGCGCTTCTGACACAATCTCAATTCCCAGACATTAACCCAGTGACCTATGCCTTTTTGGGCCCTTTAGTCGGTGCAGCTTTGCGCCCAGTCGGCGGCTGGATCTCTGACAAACTGGGCGGTGCACGCGTGACCTTCTGGACGTTCCTGCTCATGATTCTGACCGTGTTAGGCGTCATGTACTTCTTACCAGACACGAATTCTGCAGGCAGCTTCCCAGGCTTTCTGGCCATGTTTATCCTGCTTTTTGCACTCTCTGGTATTGGCAACGGCTCAACCTTTCGCATGATTCCGGTGATCTTCTTGCAAGAACGTCAGCAAGCGGCCGCTAAAGATGAAGAGTCTCAGCGTCGCGCCATGGCCGATGGCAGTAAAGAAGCCGCTGCCGTTCTTGGGTTTTCTGGGGCAATGGGCGCTTATGGCGGTTTTTTTATCCCTAAAACCTTTGGTACATCGATCGATATCACAGGCACCCCCCATGCCGCACTTTGGGTGTTTGTGGCTTTTTACGTCAGTTGCATGCTCGTGACCTGGTGGTGGTACTCACGCCGTCATGCCCCCATGCCCTGCTGACTTTTTAACTGGCCTAGTCCAAAAGGAGGGGGTGGTCCCTATCCATTCGGAGTTTGCACTATGCCTTTGACGTATAGGCAAATCCAAGGCACCACCCTAAGATTTGTAATAGACAACACATCAGCGCATTATCCGCTCGTATGGAGAAACAACTATGAGTCATTTTCTGGATCGGCTGACCCACTTTTCATCGCCCAAAGCGTCGTTTTCTGATGGGCATGGACAGGTCACCAATGAAGACCGCACCTGGGAGGATGCTTACCGCAACCGCTGGGCACACGACAAGATCGTGCGCAGTACGCACGGCGTGAACTGCACAGGCTCCTGTTCTTGGAAGATCTATGTCAAGGGTGGCATCATCACTTGGGAGACTCAGCAAACCGACTATCCGCGCACACGCTGGGACATGCCCAACCATGAACCACGGGGCTGCGCCCGAGGCGCCTCCTACTCTTGGTACCTTTACAGTGCCAACCGCGTCAAATATCCAATGATTCGGGCGCGCTTACTCAAACGCTGGCGTGCCGCGCTCAAAGTCGCTAAAACGCCCGTCGATGCCTGGGCACTGATCGTTGAAGATCAAGAAGCTCGCAAAGACTACCAACAAGTGCGTGGCATGGGTGGTTTTGTGCGCAGCACCTGGGATGAGGTCAACGAATTAATTGCCGCCGCCAACGTCTACACCGTCAAACAGTACGGACCCGATCGCGTCGTGGGTTTCTCGCCCATTCCAGCCATGTCGATGGTTAGTTATGCCGCAGGCAGCCGCTATCTCTCATTACTGGGCGGCGTTTGTCTGAGCTTTTATGACTGGTATTGCGATTTGCCACCCTCTAGCCCACAGGTTTGGGGTGAACAAACAGACGTGCCTGAATCCGCTGACTGGTACAACAGTGGCTACATCATCGCTTGGGGCTCGAACGTGCCACAAACACGAACCCCCGATGCCCACTTCTTTACTGAAGTTCGCTACAAAGGCACTAAAACAGTTGCCATCACACCGGACTTCTCTGAAGTCGCCAAGCTCTCAGACATGTGGCTGCATGCCAAACAAGGGACAGACTCCGCATTGGCCATGGCCATGGGACACGTCGCGCTGCGCGAGTTTTACTTCCCACAAGATGGTCGCACCCGAAGCACTTACTTCGATGACTACGCCAGACGGTTTACCGATCTGCCCATGCTCTTGTTGCTCAAAGAAAAAACACTCGACGATGGTCAAGTCATTCAAGTGCCAGACCGTTATGTGCGAGCCAGTGACCTGGCAGACAACCTAAATCAGGCCCATCACGCTGAATGGAAAACCCTTGCGTTTGATACACAAGGCAAGATCGTCGTCCCCAACGGTTCTGTGGGTTTCCGCTGGGAGCCTCATGGTGAGGGCACTCAATCTGGCTGGAACCTCGAGCCACTCGATGCCGCTACACAAACCGAAGCACGCTTGAAACTGTCGATCGTGGAAGATGGTGAACAGGCACACGAAATCGTGGACGTTGGTTTCCCATACTTTGGGGGTCAGGAAACACCCCACTTCACCCATAACCCCGCACAAGGCGACATCAACCGTGCCAAAGTACCCGCCACGCGCATCACATTGAGTAATGGCGAATCCGTGCTGGTCGCCACCGTGTTTGACTTGCAAGTTGCGCAATATGGCATTGACCGCGGTTTTGGTAGTGGCGCTAAGTCCTACGACGACAACGCCCCTTACACCCCGGCCTGGCAAGAAAGCATCACCGGTGTGCCTCGCGATCAAGTCATCCAAGTCGCACGTGAATTTGCAGACAATGCTGACAAGACCAATGGTCGCTCCATGATTATCATCGGCGCTGGGATGAACCACTGGTATCACTGCGACATGAGCTACCGAGGTGTCATTAACCTCCTCATGATGTGTGGCTGTATCGGTCAAAGCGGCGGTGGCTGGTCTCACTACGTGGGTCAAGAGAAACTGCGCCCACAAACCGGCTGGACTGCACTGGCATTTGCACTAGACTGGATTCGCCCACCGCGTCAGATGAACAGCACCAGCTTTTTCTACGCACACACTGATCAGTGGCGCTATGAAAAACTCGACATGTCTGAAATCTTGTCACCGCTGGCTGATGTCAATCAATACAGCGGCAGCATGATCGATTACAACGTGCGTGCCGAACGCATGGGCTGGTTACCTAGTGCCCCTCAGCTCAAAGAAAACCCCATCGCTCTGTCTGTGCAGGCACAAACCGCCAACAAAGATCCCAAAGACTATGTGGTGGACGCACTGCGCAACGGCAGCTTGCAAATGAGCTGTGAAGATCCGGATGATCCAAAAAACTGGCCACGCAACATGCTGGTCTGGCGCTCTAACTTGCTGGGTTCAAGCGGTAAGGGTCACGAATACTTCTGTAAACACCTGCTGGGCACATCCCACGGCGTCCAAGGCAAAGACTTGGGTGCAGACGATGCGCGACCCAATGAGGTGAAGTGGCACAGCCAAGCGCCTGAAGGCAAGCTCGACTTGTTGGTGACACTCGACTTCAGAATGTCCACCACCTGCTTGTATTCCGACATCGTGCTGCCCACGGCAAGCTGGTATGAGAAAAACGACCTCAACACCAGTGACATGCACCCCTTCATTCACCCGTTGTCCACTGCCGTAGATCCCGTGTTTGAATCACGTTCTGACTGGGAGATTTACAAAGGTCTGGCCAAAGCCTTTAGTGAAGTGTGTGTGGGTCACCTCGGTGTCGAAAAAGACATTGTGCTCACACCACTCATGCACGACACACCGCAAGAAATTGCACAACCCTTTGGTGTCAAAGACTGGAAAAAAGGCGATGTGGAACTAATCCCAGGCAAAACCGCCCCACAGATCACGGTCGTCAATCGTGATTACCCCAATCTGTACAAGCACTTCATCGCCTTAGGCCCCTTGATGAAAGAAATCGGCAATGGTGGCAAAGGCATTGCCTGGAACACCGAAACCGAAGTCACTGAGCTTGGACAGTTGAACGGTGTCACGCGCGAAGATGGCCCCACCAAAGGCATGCCACAAATTGTCAGTGACATTGATGCTTGCGAAGTGATTCTGCATCTGGCGCCTGAAACCAACGGTCATGTGGCCGTCAAAGCTTGGGACGCCTTAAGCAAAGTCACTGGGCGCGATCACACGCATTTGGCCATCCATCGCGAAGATGAAAAAATTCGTTTCCGTGACATTCAGGCACAACCTCGCAAAATCATCAGCTCACCCACCTGGAGTGGTCTGGAAAGCGAGAAAGTCAGCTACAACGCGGGTTATACCAACGTCCATGAGTTCATTCCATGGCGCACGCTGACCGGACGCCAGCAGTTCTACCAAGATCACGACTGGATGATTGCATTTGGTGAGGGCTTTAGCACCTATCGTCCACCGGTTGACTTGAAAGCCACGCAAGGCATTCATGAAGCCAAACCCAATGGCAATCCGGAAATCCTGCTGAACTTCATCACGCCACACCAGAAATGGGGGATTCACTCCACCTATGGTGACAACCTGCACATGCTCACACTGAACCGAGGCGGACAAGTCGTCTGGTTGAGCGAAGACGATGCGCGTCAGGCTGGGATTGAAGACAACGACTGGATCGAACTCTTTAATACCAACGGGGCGATTGCCGCTCGTGCGGTTGTCAGTCAGCGGGTATTGCCTGGCATGGTGATGATGTATCACTCACAGGAAAAAACCATCAATACACCGGGGGCCGAAACCACCAAAATTCGTGGCGGTATTCATAACTCGGTCACCCGTGTGGTCACGAAACCGACCCACATGATTGGTGGTTATGCCCAGTACAGCTATGGATTTAACTATTACGGCACCATCGGTACCAATCGCGATGAATTTGTCGTGGTTCGCAAAATGCGCAAGATCGATTGGATGGAAGAAACGCGTGACGGTCAGCCTGCCACTGCAGAGCAAACCCAAGTCACGCAGTCCTGAACCCAGTCGAATCAAGGAGTCATTCAATGAAAATTCGTGCACAAATCGGCATGGTTCTGAATCTGGACAAGTGCATTGGTTGCCACACCTGCTCAGTGACCTGCAAAAACGTCTGGACCAGTCGCCCGGGAGTGGAATACGCCTGGTTCAATAACGTTGAGAGTAAACCCGGTATTGGTTACCCAAAAGACTGGGAAAACCAAGACCGTTGGAAAGGCGGTTGGGTGCGTCGCAGCAACGGCACCATTGTGCCCAAACAGGGTAGCAAGTGGCAGTTGCTCATGAAGATCTTTGCGAACCCACACATGCCCGAAATCGACGATTACTACGAGCCCTTTACTTTCGATTACGATTATCTGCAATCGGCCCCCGAAGTGAAAACTTCACCCACCGCACGCCCACGCTCTCTCATCACGGGCCAGCGGATGGAAAAAATCGAATGGGGACCCAACTGGGAAGAAATTCTCGGTGGTGAGTTTTCTAAACGCAGTCAAGACCATAACTTCAATGGCTTTGAAGCCGCTCAGAAAGAAATGGTCGGGCAGTTTGAAAACACCTTCATGATGTATCTGCCCCGTTTGTGTGAGCACTGTCTGAACCCAGCCTGTGTGGCGTCATGCCCATCGGGTTCGATTTACAAGCGTGAAGAAGACGGGATTGTGCTGATCGATCAGGACAAATGCCGCGGCTGGCGCATGTGCGTCAGTGGCTGTCCGTACAAAAAGATCTACTACAACTGGAAAACAGGGAAAGCTGAAAAATGTATTTTCTGCTACCCACGCATTGAAGCGGGTCAGCCTACGGTCTGCTCAGAAACCTGTGTTGGACGGATTCGCTACCTAGGTGTTTTACTTTACGATGCCGACCGCATCAGTGAAGCCGCCAGTGTCGAGCACGAGCGCGATCTGTATCAGGCCCAGCTCGATATCTTCCTGGATCCCAATGATCCGAAAGTCATCGAACAAGCCCGTCTGGATGGTATTCCTGATGCGTGGATGGAAGCGGCGCGAAATAGCCCGGTCTACAAAATGGCTGTCGACTGGAAAGTGGCCCTGCCCCTGCACCCTGAATACCGCACCTTACCCATGGTTTGGTACGTGCCACCTCTGTCACCGATTTCAACTGCTGCCAACGCAGGTCTGATCGAGTCCAAGGGTGAAATCCCAGATGTGAAGCAGTTGCGCATCCCCGTCAAATACTTGGCGAATCTACTCACAGCCGGTGAAACCGGTCCTGTGATCCGAGCCCTTGAACGCATGCTCGCCATGCGTGTGTATCAGCGCAATAAACATGTGGAAGGCCGTGTCGACATCAGTGTTCTGCAACAAGTGGGGCTCACTGAAGACGAGGTACAAGACATGTATCGCTACATGGCCATTGCCAACTACGAAGACCGTTTTGTGATTCCAACAACCCATCGCGAATACGCAGAAAACGCGTTTGACGTCCGTGGTGGCTGTGGTTTCAGTTTTGGCAATGGTTGTTCTGACGGTGTCAGCGAAACGAGCCTCTTTGGTTCCGAGAAAAAACGCACCATTCCGATCAAGGTGGAGTTCTGATATGGCCATCCTCAAATCCAAAGACCCTTGCAGCCTGACCCTACGTGTGCTGGCCCATCTGTTGCGTTACCCCGATGATGCGATTCGCAGCCACGCCAATGATCTGAAGCAAGCACTCGCGCAAGAATCGGCACTTTCTGCGTCTCGACGTGAAGAGTTGAACTGGCTGATCGATCACATCGCAAGCGCACCTGCACTAGACGCTGAAGCCGATTACGTGGAAACATTCGACAACGGTCGTCTGACTTCACTGTATCTGTTTGAGCACGTGCATGGGGACTCGCGCGATCGGGGTCCTGCCATGATTGATCTGATCCAGACGTATGAACAAGCAGGTCTCTATCTCAGTGAAAAAGACCTGCCCGATTATCTGCCCGTCGTGCTGGAATACGCATCCACCCAGCCCCCAGTGCAAGCTCGGGAGTTCTTACGTGAAATCGTGCACTTGGCGCAATTACTCTTTAGCGCGCTACAAAACCGTGAAAGCCCTTACGCCAGCGTTTTAGCTGCCGTTGTGGAATTGGCCGGTGAGCAAGCCCGAGCCGTCCAATTGCCCGAGCAAGCAGACCTCGATGAAAGCTGGGCAGAGCCTGAGGCTTTTGATGGTTGTGCCACACAAGGTCAGAACCGCCCAGGCCAGGATCAACCCATCCATCTCGTTCGAACTGTGAGTCGGACGTCCAACAAATCTTCAGGAGCGCAGGCATGAATACGCTTCATAACTTTCTGTTCAGCATCTATCCCTACATCTGCCTGACAGTCTTCTTTTTAGGCAGCTTGATTCGGTTTGACCGTGACCAGTACACCTGGAAGAGCGACTCGTCACAGTTACTGCGTAAAGGCCAGTTGCGATGGGGTAGCAACTTGTTTCACATCGGCATTCTGTTTCTCTTTTTTGGGCACTTTGTGGGGCTACTCACACCTCACGTTCTGTATGAGTCCTTTATAGACGCAGGCACCAAACAGATGTTTGCCGTGGTCTCAGGTGGCACCGCTGGAATCCTGTGCTTTATTGGTCTAACCATGTTGTTGCACCGTCGCTTAGCCGATCCACGCATTCGTGCCAACAGTCGCAGTTCCGACATTTTTATCCTCGCTTTGCTGTGGGTCCAACTCGTATTGGGACTGGCCACGCTGCCCATCTCACTGGGCCACAGTGATGGTTCCGTCATGCTGCAACTGTCCGACTGGGCTCAGCGCGTCGTTACGTTCCGTCCCGATGCCGGCACACTGGCAGGCATTAGCTGGATCTTTAAAGCCCATTTAGTGCTTGGCATGACGGTCTTTCTGGTATTTCCATTTACGCGTCTGGTCCATATCTGGAGTGGTTTTGCAACCGTCGGTTATCTCTTTAGAGCACCACAAATGGTCCGCAGCCGCCGACTTGGCCTCAAGCGCGGTTCCAACTAATCCCAAACCAGTCTGATCCATTCTGAACCGGTCTGCCCACCCAAGCCCACCTTGCGTGGGCAGACCCTCACCAGGACTTTCCTCATGATGACGAACACCCTGAATCAAGCCCGTATCAACCATGTTGCCTTGCACGCAGTTGATGAACTCATCGACCAAGATACTTTGCATGAACGCGCCCATATAGAAATCTTGCGCCAGCGCGCGGTCACGCTGGGTTTATTAACAGATCACCAATCCGATGTGTTTATCGAACCCGATCCTGATACCCAAGCCGCCATTGAAACCATGCTAGAGCAGGAAGTGTTGACTGCACAGGCAAGCGATCAAGAGGCACAGCGTTATTACGAAGCCAACCGTCAGAAGTATGTCGTGGATCAAGCCATCCACGCGCGCCACATCTTATTTGCAGTAACACCGGGTGTGAACGTGCAGGCACTGGCCAATCAGGCGGAATCTGTCCTTATGGCAATTCAGGCTCAACAAGGCCAACCAGAAGGTCTGACCGCTTTTGAAAAAGCAGCCGCACAATATTCCAACTGCCCATCGAGTGAACGTGGTGGTGATTTAGGCTGGTTGCGTCCTGACGAGTGCGCACCTGAATTGGCGAAGGCATTTTTTCAGGAGGCATCAGGACTTTTGCCTGTAGGTCTACATCAACGTCTGATTCATTCCAGATTCGGGCTGCATATCGTAGAAGTGCTAGCCACGCGCCCTGGACGTCAACTTGACTTTGAAGAGGTCAAGCAGCAGGTTCTGTTGGCTCTCGAGCAACGCTCACGCGCCACCGCTTTACGTCAATATATGCAAATCTTGGTTGCGCAAACCGAGGTCGAAGGTGTTACGCTCAAGGGCACAGACACCCCACTCGTTCAGGATTAAGAGACACACGCCAACCATGATGATTAGCAACTTTGATGAACTCATTGCAGCTGCCAAAGCGCAGGCCAACGACCAGCATTTAATATTGGTGTATACCGTCGCTGAATTGCCTGAAGATGCCACGCCACAGCAGCGTGCGGACTTTGAAGCTGGGCACGGCGGTGCGCTGGTGCCTGTGGCCTGCGTCGATAAAAAGCGTGAAGAGCTCACTTCTTTTGCGGACTTATGCGTCGAAGCGCGTGATTACGTTCCTGAGTGGAACGTGCTGTTTGCAGGCGCACTCGACGTGCCACCACTAGAAACGTTGAGTGATGACAAAATCGATCAAACGGTTGAGACAGTGCTCGCAAAAATCAAAGCAGGTCAATTTGAAACTTTGATTCCGTTCGATGCCAACGGACAAACCATCGATTTATCCCAATAGCAAACCACAGTTATCCTCAGAAACTGTGGATAACTCTTGGGACATCTACTCGGACAACTCAGTAACAACCCGTATTCACAGGGTTTTTTAAGACTGCCCGGCATTTGCACAAAACTGCTTTAAAGACAGGATCCGGGCATCTTACGCATTCTCAGCCGACAAGTGACTAATCGTGAGCAGCAGCACGGAATCTTCAGTGGCGCGCACCGTGTGCGAAACCCCACCTTCTAAGTGAATCAGCATGCCAGGCCCCATCGGCTGCTCCACATTGTTCACACCAAACATCACGTGGCCAGACAGACATTGCACAAATATCTCCCCTTCCACATGGTGATCAGACAAACCTTCACCCGCTTTTAGGACAAGCCTTAATAATTGCAAATCGCGTGACCGCAAAATGGAAACACTGATCTTGCCGCCAAGCTCTGGTCCCAGATCGTTCAGATCAATGACTTCACCTGATTGACGATGTTCCAATGACATGCCGATTCTCCTCTGTTTAATTGTGGTTGGTTATTCATCATACCGAAGCCATCTCCTAAAAGACCACAATCCCACGATGGGTTATCCGACTTTGTGTGCACAAAAAACCATGCTTTAACTACCCCACAAGCCTGTAACTGACACGTACTTGCATCTCAAGAAAAAACACCGTTGGTTATAAAATAACGGCCGCATTTTTAAACGATCAGGCGGATCGAACCATGCACAGAACATCGGTAAAAACATTGGTCAAAGCAAATGACTTACAGATCACCTACGAAGGTTCGGCATTGGACACTGGCGAAATGAACGTGCGTGAGCTCGCACCTGCATTACTAGCCATCGGTGATCTATTAACCGCATCGACCCAAGTTTTACGTGCGATAAAGTGACATCACAAGTCAACGTCAAAGGCAGCTTCAAGAGCGGCTCTTTTGGGATCGACTTTGTACTGAGTACAGATTTTTTAACGCGTGTCCAAGACCTTTTTGCGTCTGACACGGCTTCAGCCATCACGAATGCCACAGGGATTCTCGCAGCACTTGGATTTGCCGCCAACCAAGGTTGCCGAGGACTACTGCACGTCATCCAATGGTTGCGCGGCAGAACGATCCAACAAATAGAAACCAAATCAAATACCGCCATTGTGCATGTCGACGGCGAGCAGCTGGAAATACAACTGCCCATACTGACTTTATTTCGAGATGTTGCCGTTCGAGAAGCAGCCCAACGCATGCTAGAGCCTCTCTCTCGTCAAGGTGTTGAGAAGTTTTATGTGGGCACAGACAATCTGATTTCCGCCACGATCACTGCGCAACAAGCACAATGGTTTGTCGCACCTCAAGCTCAAGATAAACTTCTGGTCGATGAAATTCGAAAAATAATTTTTTCTATTATTTCACTCACATTCAAAGAAGACAACAAATGGCGTTTGCACGACGGCATGTCAACCATCAATGCAATCATCTCTGACGTTGACTTCCAACACAAGGTCGATCGCAATCAGATCAACTTTGCAAAAGGCGATATCTTGGTTTGCGACGTGCGTGTGCGCCAGTGGCAATCTGCGCAGGGCGCAAAAACTGACTACGAAGTTATCCGTGTCCTATAACATCACACAGCCTCCAGACAGATTTCTCTGCCCGGCCTTTAACATCACAAAATCAGTCTAATCAAAACGGGCGTGAAACCCGAAGACTTCACGCCCGTTTGATCGATCTTTTGACCTACACTCGGCCTCTTACTTTTCGCCTTAGAACAAGCTAGGCAGCCAGAGAGAAATCGCTGGGACGTAGGTGATAAAGACCAGATACGTGAGCAGCACCAGCAACCACGGGCTGGCTGCCTTGATCACCTGGCCTATACTCATCGTCGTAATACCCGCCGTGACAAATAGGTTGAGCCCCACCGGTGGCGTCACCATCCCGATTTCCAAGTTCACCACCATGATGATCCCCAAATGCACGGGATCGATTCCCAACTGGGTCGCAATCGGGAACAGAATGGGTGCCAGAATCAAGATAATGCCGGTTGGTTCCATAAAGGCACCAGCCACCAATAGCAAGATGTTCACCACGATCAGGAACTGCCAAGCTTCCATGTTCCAAGCAATGATTTGCTCAGCAATCGCCTGCGGAATGCGCTCAGAGGTGAGTACGTGCGCAAACAACAAAGCGTTGGCAATCAGAAACATCAGCATAATGGTGATCTTAGAAGCATCCACCAAAACACCGGGGACTTGCTTAAAGCCAATATCCCGATACACAAAAACAGCAATCACAAAGGCATAGACTGCTGCCACTGCTGCGGCTTCTGTGGGTGTGAAGATACCGCCATAAATCCCACCTAGGATCACGATAATCAACAACAGACCCCAAATCGAGTCACGCCCCGCAATAAAGACCTCTTTGAAGCTAGCGCGTTTCTGGCGAGGCATTTTATAAATGCGTGCAACGATATAAATAATCGTCATCAAAACCACGCCGAGTAACACCCCAGGGACCACACCGGCCATAAACAGCGCACCAACTGAAGTCTCAGTCACTGCACCATACACAACCAGAACGATGGATGGCGGAATCAGAATGCCCAGCGTACCCGCGTTACAGACCACACCCGCCGCAAACTTTTCTGAATAACCCTCACGCACCATACCGGCAATCACGATCGAGCCCACAGCCACCACGGTCGCCGGTGACGATCCTGACACAGCGGCAAACAACACACAGGCCAGCACCGACGCAATCGCCAAACCACCATGTAAGTGACCAACCGCCGCTTGTGCAAAACGAATCATGCGTTTGGCCACACCACCAGTGGTCATGAAAGAACCGGCCAACACAAAGAACGGAATGGCCATCAAGGTGAAGTGTTCAGACGTCTCATAGAGCTTGAGCGATAGCGAAGCTAAGGAATCCGTGCCAAACGCCATGATGGTAATCAGCGACGATAAGCCTAAGGCAATCGCCACGGGCGTGCCCATGAACATGAACAGAAATAACAGTAGGAACAAAGCAAGTGTTGTCATGATTTATTCCTCGTCGTGACGATATTTCAACGCATCGGCAACTTCGTCACCGAGCAATGAGGCCGAACGTCCACTCAACAGACGCACTAAGACTTCCAAGAACCGAAAAAGCAAGAGCCCAAAACCTATTGGCAAAACCAGACGGGGAACCCACTGAGGGATCGGCACATCCTGCGCATAAATGCCAATCGTGTACATTTTGTCGACATAAATCCAGCTGCCGTACAGCAAAATACTGGCGTATACGATGCACAGAATCGTCGATAAAATGGCAACCACATGCGCAATATTCTTGGGCAGAATGCGCACTAAGGCATCCACACCAATATGCGCACCGACGCGCACACCGTAAGACATGCCCAGAAAAATAATGCCACCGAACAGAAAGATCGACAGCTCTAATGCCCAGGAAAAACTGTAGTCAAAGCCGTAACGAGCCACCACAGCGCCAAATGTGACAATCGTCATTGCGGCGAGCAAAAAAGCCACAATGCCCTCTTCAAAATGCTCAAGCCATCGTCGTAGCATGAGAGTTCCTTCATTTCAATAAAAAACACGACCGCCCACATGGGCGGCCGTTTTAGTCAGTCATCTGATGACTCAAAGTTGCACCAAACAGCGTCTTACTGTTTGTTGGCTTCTTCAGCTTTCGAAATCAGATCTTTACCAATTTTATCTTCAAACTTGGCCCACACTGGACGCATGGCTGCACGCCAAGCGTCTTTATCTTCAGGTGTCAACTCCTGAATCTTGGCTTTGCCGGCACCTTCAATGGTTGCGCGTGCTTTTTCGTTCAGCTCGGCAGCGGCAGCGTTGGAATGCTCTGTGGCAGCGGCCATGGCTTGGGTCAGACCGTCACGGATGTTTTGTGGCAGACCTTCCCACCAGCCACGGTTGGTCACAACCATGTAGTCAATCACACCGTGGTCTGTATTTGCAATCGTTTTTTGCACTTCGTGGAATTTCTGGGATTCTATGTTGGACCATGTGTTCTCTTGACCATCCACCACGCCTGTCTGCAGGGCTTGATACACCTCAGCGAAAGCGAGTTTCTGTGGGTTTGCATCTAAGGCACGGAACTGGTTTTCCAGAACGTCAGAGCTCTGAATACGGAATTTCAGACCTTTGACGTCTTCTGGGCGTGTCAGCTTGTCTTTGTTGGTGGACAACTGCTTAGTACCGTTGTGCCAGTAGGCCAAACCTTGCAAACCATGTTTTTGCAGTGAGTTCAACAGCGCTTGACCTTCTTCACTCGCTTGGAAGCGATCCACAGCGGCAATGTCGTTGAACAGGAAAGGCAAGTCAAATAATTGCAACTGGGGTGTGTAGCGGTCAAATTTTGACAATGAAGGGGCAATGATGTGCACATCACCCAACAGTAAGGCTTCCATTTCCTTACCATCGCCAAAGAGTTGTGAGTTCGGGAAAACTTGAACTTCAACTTCACCAGGTAACAATTGCTCAGCGACTTCTTTGAATTTCAGTGCGCCCTGTCCTTTCGGCGTACCATCGGCGACAACGTGACTGAATTTCACGACAGTTGGTGCAGCCCATGCAGGTGCGGCCATCGCGAAGGCAGCCGTCATGCCCAGAGCAACAGCAAGTTTAGCGGTTGAAAATGACATATGTGTTTCCTTTTAAAAAGATGCTTATCACAGCGCTGTAGTGATGCTAACGAATTTTGTAAAGTTTCAGCCAGTAGGATAAACCCCAAAGAAAGTCTTTTTTTCGCCACACTTGATTTGCATCAAACAAGGCGCAAGCTCTTTAAATAACGCCCCCATAAAAACTTGTTGAAACAACAAGATCATGCGACTCTTAGTATTTCAACTTACACAACTCATTGCCATTTCTCATGCAGTGCGAGACAGGAGAACCTTTACATGCTAAAAACCCGATTCAAATGTCTCCCGATGGCTGCGGCTATTCTCTCGGCTGGGCTGTTGTTCACAACGTCAGCCAGTCAGGCTTGCACGCGTGTTGTCTATCATGGTGACAATGCACTCAACGTCACGGCACGTTCCATGGACTGGAAGGTCGACGTCATGACGGACCTCTGGATTTTTCCACGTGGCATGGAGCGCACTGGCCAAGCTGGACCCAACTCACTCAAATGGACATCTAAATATGGCAGCGTCATTGCATCTGCCTATAACGCGGCCACAACAGATGGTCTCAACGAAGCAGGGCTGGTTGCAAACGCATTGTGGCTGGCAGAGTCTGAGTACCCCGCGTATGACGCAAACAAACCTAGTCTTAGCATCGCGGCATGGACCCAATATGTACTGGACAACTTCGCGACAGTCGAAGAAGCCGTCAAAGCACTAGAAAAAGAACCTCTGGCGCTCGTCACGAGCCAAGTGCCAGGCGAAGATCGCCTCGCAACCTTGCATCTCGCAATCTCAGATGCGTCTGGTGACAGTGCCATCATTGAATACATTGATGGCCAACAAATGATCTATCACAGTCGCGACTATCAAGTCACCACCAACTCGCCCACTTTTCCTGAACAGTTGGCTTTGCACTCGTACTGGACTGAGATTGGCGGCACGGTCATGTTGCCTGGCACAAACCGCGCGGCCGATCGCTTTACACGAGCGGCGTTTTATATCAATGCCGTGCCTAAAGACCAGGACCATCTCAAATCGCTGGCCAGCGTCTTTAGTGTGATTCGCAATGCGTCCGTCCCATTTGGGCTGACCACACCCGATCAGCCCAATATTTCATCGACCCGCTGGCGCACCGTTTCTGATCAAAAGAACCTACTGTATTTCTTTGAAAGTGCGGTGACACCCAACGTATTTTGGGTGGACCTTAAAAAGCTAGATTTTTCTGAAAAATCCGGTCAAGTCAAAAAACTCGACCTTGGACCTGATCAAGGCAATCTTTTCTCAGGCGAAGTCAGTGCGGATTTCAAACCAAGCCAACCGTTTGAGTTCTTAGGCTTATAAATCAACATCCAAACATCCATAAAGAGGGTTGTACAACGATTTACGACCCTCTCTAAAACATCAAACCAGGCATTGCATCAATTTAAATCCTGTTGTACAACCGACAGTTGCCGTCCTTACTTAAAGAAACAGTTACAGTTACACTTTCACGTCTATGTGGCTTCTGAATTTAATTGCAACTAAATTTGAAACCAACACACTAATCGTATTGCTCTGACGACGCTTTCAGGATTCACACCTTGTCGCAGACTGATTTGTCGACGGCGGATTAAAAACGGCGCCAAAAACAATGCCAAACTGACCTCAACCAACATTTGGATCAATCGCAACTCACGTTTCACGTATGCAAACAATCTCGGCCCGACCCTCTCGTTCACGATCGCAAGACTCAGCCTACCAGACTGCGTCTTGGCGTGACGGCACGCTCTTTATCGAGGGACGATTGCTGAGTCTGGGTGCAGCCAAAGGCAGGCATGCCCTGCCCGCTTTAATCCAACAACTGAATGCACAAGGCCCTCAGGTGCTGGCGCAAGCGCAAGGCGATTTTGTGGCGCTGATTACGACAGCAGACGAAATCTACGCTTTCAAAAGCTTTACCTCGCAATATCAGCTGTACTACCGCCCCGAAGACGGACTCGTCTCGAATCGTTTGCATACATTCTGGGAACCTGATCTCGTCTGGGACCAAACGTATTTTTTTAAACACGTACTGGGTACGCCTGGCTACCAGTCGATTTCTGTTCAAACGCCCTTGGCCGGTGTCCAGCGTGTTTTGCCAGGCGAAATGGTGACACTCTCACACAGCCGCATCAAACGCGAGCAATGCACACAGCGCCAATACCGCTATAACCTCGATGCACAACAAACCCATGCATCCGCCAGTGGTCCGATTCTCGATGTGTTGCGCGATAGCATTCAGACTCAAATCGAAGCGGCCCCGGATACAAATTGGTTCATCGATGTCTCTGAAGGGCTCAATGCGATCTTTCTGGCGCAACTATTTCATGAGCAAGCCGGTGACAAAGTCCAGACTGTGGTTTTGACACAAGCCGAGCAGTCCGAGTCGACACCACAATTGCAGCTTGTTCACCAAGCCGCCCAGCACTTTGGTTTGTCGCTGTCAATCGTTCAAGCACCTAAACATCGCGCCACTAACAGTGGCGCAAGCAGTCCCGCACAAACACTTTACAGTGAGGAACCAACCCAAACGTTCTGGCGTGCTACCTCACCCGCACACACCCTGTCACAGCACATTCCGGCTGGCGCTTCGGTCGTCACAACCCATGGCATACAAGGACTCTTTGCGCGATCGACCGCGTTTTTACCTTACCTACTCAAACACGGCCAATTCTTAGCTTGGCACAAGGCGGTCAACCAGGTCAGTGAATTACTCTCGCGCGGCCCACTCAACTTATCCTGGCAGTGCTTATTGTCCCAAATGCCGAATACTTGGCAACGGCGCTTGAATCACCCCGATGCACTTACCCAGCGTAAAGTCTTTGGCACCCGAGATATTGATCAACAAGCAACGCATACACAACACATGACTTGGCTAAAAGCCCGTGATTGCGCACCGCTTTATAACGACGAATATCAGCAAGCCAAAAAACTCCTGTTTGGCGCAGACATCTTGAATTGTGACTGGGCACAACTAGGCACCATGCGTCTACAAGCAGAAACTAGCTTTGGCGCACGACAGCAAACGCAAGTCATGCCGTTTTGTCAGTTGCCTGTCATGGATCACTTGTATCAACAGGTCAATGCCAAACTCGTGCACGATTTTGAAGCACCTGATCTAGCGCTTTTACGGGCTGTTCAAGCACGAATTCTCCCCGACAAGCTGATCCAGAGTCACTCAAACGTCACATTCGATTCTCAACGTCAACAAACCCGTTTGCGCACGGATGAACGTCATCAATATGAAGCGTTTTCAGCTTTACTGCGTCAAGCCAATCCAGATTGGGTTGATCTGAAATCTGCCCGGCAATCGCTCGAAAGCCTATTGTTTGGCGTGAACAATCGAAATACACAAGGCGTGATGTCCTTGCTGAGTTACTTACAGTGGCAGCAAATGTTTAATACGCAGGCTCCTCGTCTGCAAAGACAAGCCGATGATCACTGTCGGATCTATCGCACTGGCGGCCTGAATGGCTGTGAAGACTGTCGACCAGGCCTGAGAGCCTGACTATCTGATTGACGCTCGCTCACATTGAGATAGCGATTCTTTAGGCCTACAAAACATCATTTCCTGATCTGGCGCAAACATTTCCACATTTTAGTAACGACTTTACCTGTAAACGCGAATTGATCTCATTATAATTTGTGCGTACTTAATATGACAGGATGCAACCAGACCATGCAAACATACGCACAGAGCGACACATCGACCAAGCTCAAGGCCAAAGCCTTAGCCCGTTCCTTACTGGCAGGGGTCACGATGCTCACATGTCTGAGTCTGTCAGCACAAGCCGCCACAGAGAACAAAACTGCTGAAGTCGCCAAACGTGACAAATTGGTTCTGGCCGGTCCCAGTGCCACCGTGTCTTTGCCCTTAACCCACATGGTTGAGAGCGGTGCTTTAAAAGACATTGCCGACAATGTAGAGTTTGTACTCTGGAACAACCCAGATCAACTACGGGCCCTCACTTTAGACAAGAAAGCGGATTTTGTGGCCATGCCCACCAACGTCGCAGCCAACCTCTATAACCGCGGTGTTCCGCTACAGCTGGCCAATGTGTCAACCTGGGGCATTCTGTGGATGGTCTCGCGTGATCCAGATCTTAAAACGCTTGCTGACTTCAAAGGTCAGGAAATCGCCATTCCGTTTCGAGCCGATATGCCAGATATTATCTTTTCTTATCTGACAGAAAAATCAGGACTCGATCCACACAAAGACTTTAAGATTCGTTACTCTGCCACCCCCATGGACGCCATGCAGCAGTTGGTGATGCGTCAGGTGGATCATGCATTGCTGGCCGAGCCTGCCATCTCCATGGCACTCAGAAAAACGGGTTCATTCCCACTGTCTGTTGTCGCACCTGATTTATATCGCAGTGTCGATCTACAAAAAGAATGGGGACGCTTGCAAGAGACCGAAGCCAGAATCCCACAAGCGGGCATGGTTGTGATTGGCGAGACGCGCTTAGACGATGCACTCGTGGATCGACTAGAAAAGGCCTATGCGCAATCTAGTCGTTGGTGCTTTGACAATGCACAGGCTTGCGGTGAAATCGCAGCCAAATACATCCCTGCCCTCACATCCGAAGCCATTAGCGATGCCGTTGCCGTGATTCCACAACACTATGCGGTTGCGCAAGACGCACGGCCTGAGCTTGAGCAGTTCTACACATTGTTGCATTCCCGTCAGCCTGCCCTTATCGGCAACAAATTACCTGACGATGGTTTCTACAGCACCGCCACAAAACCAGCCCCATGAGTTTGTCACGTCGTTTATTAGATGCACTGTCAGCCACTTTGCGCTATTTGTGGAGTGGTTGGGGTGCGATCGCTAGCTTGCTTTTATTTTGTGCGGTCTGGGAGCTGGGTGCACAAAAGTATGGTGACTTAATCCTACCGGGTCCAGTCACCACGCTTGAGCAATTGCGCGTGATGTTTGACGGTGGACTGGCCATGCCGCACCTCGTCATTTCCGCACGCCGTGCGCTCTACGGATTGTCGCTGGCCTTAGTGGCTGGAACGTTATTAGGTTTGGCAGCCGGTCGCTCTGTAACAGCCGCCATGCTGTCTAGACCGTTGGTGACGCTTTTACTGGGCATGCCACCCATTGCTTGGCTTGTGTTAGCAATGTTGTGGTTTGGTCTAGGTGATGCCACGCCTGTTTTTACGGTCTTTATTGCCTGTTTTCCGGTGGTATTTGCAAGTGCGATGCAAGGCTCTCGAACCGTCGACAACAAGCTCACAGACATGGCACGAACTTTCCATTTGCCCGCCTGGATGATGTTGACAGACGTCCATCTGCCGCACGTCACGTCTTATCTATTTCCCGCCTGGATTACGGCTTTAGGAACCGCTTGGAAAGTTGTCATCATGGCGGAGCTACTGACAACCGTCGATGGGGTCGGTGCTTTACTGGCTGTTTCGCGAGCACAGTTGGATACGGCCACCTCTTTAGGCTGGATTCTCGCTGTTCTAGCTTTACTATTAGCCATTGAATATTTGTTTTTGGAACCCATTAAACGCCACGTGGAACGTTGGCGCACGGTCAACGCCTCGTGAGTCATTTACGCATCCAAAACTTGTCACACCGTTACGGCTTAACCGAGGTGTTAGAACAAATCAACCTCGATCTGAGCGCTGGGCAAACATTGGCGCTTGTCGGTCCATCTGGCTGTGGCAAAAGTACCCTGCTCCATATCGTAGCGGGTTTACTCATTGCCTCTGATGGCAAAATCAACATGACGTTTGATCGTGTCAGTTGTGCGTTCCAAGAGCCACGCTTAATGCCGTGGAAATCTGCTTTAGACAACATTGCCCTTGGACTGAAAGCCAGTCGCCTGTCGCGTTCACAACGTCGCCATGAAGCAGCTCAACTTGGCCATCGTATGGGTTTATCCACAGAAGATCTGGACAAATATCCACACGAACTGTCTGGTGGCATGCAAAGTCGGGTTTCACTGGCACGAGCGCTGGCAATCCGACCTGACCTGTTGCTACTCGATGAGCCTTTCTCTGCGCTAGACATTGGTTTAAAAACCGAGCTATATCAACTGCTGTCAGAACAAACCGTCCACAACAAAACCGCTGTCTTTCTGATCACGCACGATCTGATGGAAGCCGTTCGTTTGTCCGATCGCATTATGGTGATGGCTGCCGAGCCTGGTCGTTTTGTGCATGAGCTGGTTTTACAAACACCGCATGAAGAGCGTGACAATGCATGGATTTACCAAACCACCGGTGAACTGATGATGACAGACGCTGTACGCATCGGTTTTGAGTTACCTGCCCCGATCACATCGGCCCGCACATCTACAGCAAGCCACGACAGGAGCCCGAGTTGACGTCTCCTAAATTCTCTCTGTCGGCATTTTTACGCGGTGACTGTAACGTCTTTATGTGCGGCTTCAGACCTTTTTTTGTGCTGACCGCATTGAGTGCCACGGTTCTGATGGCTATCTGGCTACTTGTACTTACAGGCTGGATCAGTATTGATACGCCGGGTGGAATGTTTCTCTGGCACGGGCATGAATTGGTTTACGGCTTTGTGGGCGCGGCGATCGCAGGGTTTGTATTAACAGCCATCCCAGAATTTACTGGAGCAACACCCATCGCTCGCTGTGGGCTTGTACGCCTAGTCATTCTCTGGGTTCTGGCGCGTATCGCTTATGCGCTGGCAGGGTTTTGGCCGCATTGGCTTGGTCTATGGCCTGCAATGCTGCTCAGCCTGATGTTTTGGGGAGGTATTCTAGCTGCGATTATCCCTCCACTTTGGCATGACTCACAACGTCGACACTTAAGCTTTATCTGGACTCTTGGTGCACTCGCACTCATTGAAATGGGGTTTTACTTGTCTGCTCAGCTTGAACTGATGGATGGGCTAGTTTGGCTGCGAGTTGCCGTAGGTCTCATCATGATATTGATTATCGTGGCTGCGAGTCGCATTTCCATGGCGGTTGTCAACCAGCGTGTCGAACAAGGTCGACCGGGGCAGCCTGAGCCCGAGGATGTGGGTTATCTGGCGCGTCCACCGCGACGTAATCTGGCTATCTTTACGATTGCAGTCTGTACGGCAACCGAATTTTACCTTGGCGATAATACCGTTACTGGTTGGACTGCCCTAGCCGCATCAGCGGCCATGCTCAACCTTTTAAATGATTGGCACGTCGGGCGACCGCTCTTTACCCGCTGGGCTTTCATGATGTACAGCTTTTATTGGCTACTAGCAATCGGTTATGCCCTCATGGGGGCAGCTTGGTTAGGTGCTCCATTATTACCTTCAGCGGGTCGGCACCTATTGATGGTGGGTGTACTTGCTCTGACCATCCTAACGGTGATGTCTGTGGCAGGTCGTATTCATGCGGGTCAGTGGTTAGATCGTCGTCTTTGGATTCCTACTATCGCGGTACTGTTTGTTGTGTCAGCAGTTCTAAGAACACTGGCTGGCACTTATGCCGCGATGAACTGGGCAATGCCCTTGTGGCTGATTGCCGGAAGCATCTGGGCTATCTGTTTCGCAGTTTATCTATTTAAAGCATGGAAAGTACTAACAGGTCCTCGACCCGATGGCTTAACGGGTTGCGAAGAACCCGTCAATCGACATAGTGATCTGGATAACCGTGAGTTGGGCTGAGGCGTAAAAGCACAAATGAATGACACATTGCCACAAAACAATAAACTATTCAGTTGGCAACTCAACGGTATGTGATGATCTACTTCTTCAGTCGGTAGTGTTAGTGCTCTCCCTGTCTGACATCATTAACCTGAATGGCTGTGGTTATCACTGACTACATGACCAAACGCTTTGATGCCCTATTTTTAGGTGGGAGACCGTTGCCTCCGCTCCCGAAGTCGGAAACAACAGTCAACTGAGAAGTGCCACTTCCATATAAAACAACTCAATCACCACGCCTGACCATGGCTTACTAAAACCGTACCCTAACGATGGATATGATTACGGAAAAACGTCGGCAGCTTTGAATGTTGAACCAACTAGATCTTTACTAGACACTAACGGCTTCTCTACCTGTAATGCAGGCCAAACGATATTTAAATCACTATCGTCCCATAGAATGCTGCGTTCATGTTCAGGTGCATAAAAATCCGTAGTTTTATATAAGAAATCTGCTGTGTCACTCACAACAACGAAACCATGCGCAAAACCTTCTGGAACCCAGAGTTGTCGTTTGTTTTCTTCACTCAACATGACACCGACCCACTTACCAAACGTCGGTGAGCTCTTCCGCAAATCAACCGCTACATCAAACACAGCACCATGCACTACCCTCACTAATTTCCCTTGAGGTTGTTGTATTTGATAATGCAAGCCTCTCAACACACCATGAGCACTTCGACTATGATTGTCTTGCACAAAATTGATTTCTCGCCCGACAGCTTTCTCAAAAACTTTCTGATTAAAGCTTTCAAAGAAAAAGCCCCGTGCATCTCCAAACACCCGAGGTTCAAATATCAAAACCTCTGGTATATCTGTCTGTACAATGTTCATCTAACC